>VGOH01000031.1 GCA_016875955.1 Chloroflexota bacterium | reverse complement strand
GTGCCGGCGCTGGCGTAGGGGCCGGCGCTGGCGCTGCGCAAGCAACTAGCAAACTGATAACTGCTATGAGAGGAAATATGATGAATATTGTTTTCCTTTTCAATTTGACTGCCTCCTTAAAGTCTCTCTGCTCTTTAATTCACTTTTTAACTGAATGCGATCACCCCCTCTCGTGATAGATTTAACTAACATAAATAGCACCGTATATATACTTTATATATCGGTGCTAATGTTCATAGGCACCATATACCCTAATAACAGCCAACTATGTTCTTAATTTGCGAAGTTAGCTTTATTATACACCGATTGAGCCAATTGTCAATGTATAGTTTGTTTGGGTACTATTTGCATCTAGTTGTTCTTTTACTCACCCCCTTGCTCCCCCTCTCAAACAGACTCGTCTTTTTTACTCCCTTTTAATAATGTTTGAGAGGGGGAAAGAATTGGAGAGGGGGCTCCGCCCCCTCTCCTCTTAACTCCCCTCTCCAGCCATTAATGCCTGCAGTTTATTACCAGCGGTTCTGGCTGGAGAGGGGTCAGGGGTGAGGTAAGCACATAGCAACCAAATGCAAATAAAACCACCAAATTGACAATATTAAATCAACAGAGTATATCTATTTATTAGAGGCAGCACCTCCGAAATTAGATATATAACAGGGAAAAACATAACATCGGATAAGTTTCCAGATAGTAAAACAGCCAAGAGAAAAAGGAGGTAATACATGGGAAATAACTGGGAGTTAGCGCATGTAGGGTTAGTCGTGAAGGATATGGACAAGACTGTTGAATACTACCGTTCCCTAGATATAGGTGCAGAAATCGGCACCGAGCGCGTAGGAAACAATGAGTCACAAGTATTTACGAGATATGGCAAGATTGTCGATACCGAAGAGAAATTCAAAATTAGGAATATCCAGATAGGTCCTCTATCTCTTCTTTTGAATCAGCCACTTGTAGGCAAAACCCATCAGCAAGAATTCCTTGACAAGAATGGTGGTGATGGCATCAACCACGTTGCCTTCTGGGTGGATGACTTAAAAAGTGAAAGAGCCAAGCTGGTTGCTAAAGGCATTCAGGTTATGTTCGAAGTTGAGGGTAATTGCTACTTTGACACCCGCAAATCTGGAAATGTCGTAATACAACTATTGCAGCGGAAATGAAATAGTATTGCCCAAAAGAGAGAGGAGGTGATAGAAGTTCTACCTTTTATTAAGCATGGTAGGCCGTGCAGGTCTCGAACCTGCGACACCCTGATTAAAAGTCAGGTGCTCTGCCAACTGAGCTAACGGCCCACATTTAAACCAGATATACAGTTCTGATTTTAACAAATAACTTCTGTGCCCGCAAGCTTAATGTTTACTCTCAACCTTTAAAAAGAAGAACATCATTTACATCATCCTCAGCATATCTTGCAGAAGCGAGGCCATCTTTTTTATAGTATAATCCGTACCACAGGATTAGTGTTTCCTTTTAATGGTGGAAAACTGAGGAGCTGACCATTAATTGACTGACGCAGAGTATATTGAACTTGCCCTGAAGCTGGCACGACGTGGGCTCGGCTGGACCAGCCCCAATCCCATGGTGGGGGCGGTGCTGGTCAAGGATGACCGCAATATCGGGCAGGGGTATCACCGCCGATTCGGCGGCAACCATGCTGAAATCAACGCCCTGCAAAATGCCCACGCTGACCCGTCCGGGGCAACTTTATACGTCACTCTGGAGCCATGCTGCCACTACGGTAAAACGCCCCCCTGCGTTGAGGCCATTATCAAGAACAGGATTAAAAAGGTCGTTATCGGTACCCTTGACCCGAATCCACTGGTCAACGGCAAAAGTGTCAGGATTTTAACCGAGCATGGCATCGAGACCAGAGTTGGCGTGCTGGCAGAAGAGTGCCGCGCGCTGAACGCCCCTCACTTCAAGTTAATGACCACAGGGCAACCGCTGGTGACCCTCAAGTTCGCCCAGACTCTGGATGGTCGCATCGCCACCGCCCGCGGCGACTCCCGATGGATAAGCTCGGAGGAATTCAGGAAACGGGCGCATCGGCTGCGAGCTGTTAACGATGCCATCCTAGTCGGTATCAATACCGTTCTGGCGGATAATCCCCAGCTCACGGTACGCCTGGTCAGGGGCCGGAGCCCAACTCGCGTTATCCTTGACTCCAAGTTGAGAATACCGCTCGACTGCGAAATCATTAAGACCCGCGACGTGGCGCCGGTGATGATTGCCGCCACCGCTCAGGCTGATAAAGAGAAGGCATCACGACTTCTTAAAGTGGGCATTGATATTCTGGAGGTCCGGCCTGACGAATCCGGGGCAATCGACCTGAAACACCTTTTACAGTTGCTTGGCCAGCGTAATATTTCATCGCTGCTGGTGGAGGGAGGCGCCAGAGTCATCACCTCCTTTCTGCGCCAGAAGCTCGCCGACAGGGTCGTCGTCGCCGTGGCACCCAGAATTCTGGGCAAAGGTATCGCTGCCGTGGGTGACCTGGATATCGTCCAGCTCAGTCAGGCTTTCAAGCTGACATTCCAGAAGATAACCAGAGCCGGTGAAGATATTGTCATTGAAGCCCGCATTGACCGCTCCGCTGCCTAGGCACGCTTAAGCATATATGCCATTACCTCGGCGACCAGAAACAGCGAGCCGGTAGCGCAGATAAGGTCGTCTGGCCCGGCCATTGACAGCGCCTTTGCCACCGCTGACTCCACACCTGCCGAGACCTCAAAACCTATGCCCTGTCTGGCAAATTCTGCTTGCAGCCTCTCCACCGCCACGGCGCGGGGGTGTTGGGAACAGGTTAAAATCAGCTGCGCCGGGAATGACGCCAGCTCCGCCGCCATTCCGGCGATATTTTTATCCGACGAGGCACCGAAAATAACGAAGGCTTTTTCATAGTTGAAATACTGCCTTAATGCCGCCGCCAGCTTACGCATAGAATCGCTGTTATGGGCCCCATCAACGACCACCCATGGCTTTTGCCGCAGTATCTGGAGCCGGCCCGGCCAGCTGACACTGGCGATGCCACTGGTGATAGTTCCGGCAGTTATTTTAGCCCCCCGTTCCGCCAGCAATTCGGCCGCGGCGACGGCGATGGCCGCGTTTTCCAGCTGGTGCTCGCCGAGAAGCGGCAACGTCAGGGAGTACTCACCTTTCAACCCCCGCAGTTTAAAGGACTGCCCCTCGGGGCGGAAGGATTGCCGCTGCCAGGTGACATCTCTGCCCACTCTGACCATTTTCGCATTTCTCTGCCGGCATACCTTTGCCAGCACCCTCATTGCTTCTGCAGACTGGGAAGCCGTAACCACGGTGCTCCCGGGCTTGATTATCCCCCCCTTTTCCCCGGCTATCTTGGCCAGCGTCTCACCGAGCACGTCCGTGTGGTCGTAGCTTATCGACGTGATGACGCATATATCGGGCCGCACCATGTTAGTGGCGTCAAGCCGCCCCCCCAACCCCACCTCCACCACCTGATAGGCCACTTTCTTATCGCGGAAGTGAGCGAAGGCCAGCGCCGTCAGTATCTCAAAAGTGGTCAGCGTGCCGAAATCAGCCCGCGCATTTATCGCCGCCACCTCCGGTTTCATTATACCGGTCAGTCTGGCGAATTCACCCCCGGCTATCTGCTGCCCGTCGACCTGTATGCGTTCCCGGATGCTGAGCAGGTGCGGTGACGTATAGAGGCCGGTGCGGTAACCCGACTGCACCAGAATGGAAGCAATCATGGCCGCAGTGCTGCCTTTCCCCTTGGTGCCGGTGATATGGACTGACCTCGCCGCGTCCTGGGGGTTGCCCATTCTGGCCAGCAACTGTTCCATGCGCCGCAGGTCAAAGACCACCGCCGAGCGCGGCATCCGCTCGTAATCAGCGAAGCTGAGAATATAATCAACCGCCGTCTTGAAGTCCATACTTGCTCCTCCAGAGACAACTTAATCTTACCCTTTACCAGAATTCCGGTAAAGTTTTTTGGCGAATTTTTCCAACCCCAAGGGTATGCCCCCCTTGACAGCCACTATATATTGTATTAACATAGACTTCGCTACACTATAGGCTGGGGATTATGGAAAATGAACTGTCCGTATTGCGGTTATTATGACTCCAGGGTCATCGACTCCCGTGACATCAATGACGGCGTACGCCGGCGGCGCCAGTGCCTGAAGTGCGGTCATCGTTTCACCACCTACGAGCGACTTCAGCCCATAGGGCTGTTTGTTATGAAGAAAGACCAGCGCCGCGAGGAATTCCAGCGGGACAAGCTTCTCGCCGGCATGCGCAAGGCCTGTGAGAAACGACCCCTCCCCAGCGGCACGGTGGAAAAAATCGCCGACGATATTGAAGCGGAACTGTACCGCTCCGGCAATCTGGAGGTGCCCAGCGCCGTCATCGGCGATATGGTCATGGAAAGGTTGAAGGCGCTGGACCAGATCGCCTACATCCGCTTTGCCAGCGTCTACCGTGAGTTCACCGATATCACCACGCTGAAAGAGGTCGTGGACGCGCTGGTCAGTGATGTGCCGGCACTGGCCACACCCAGGAACCAGCTCTCCCTGCTCTCCGCCGAAGAGCTGGAAGAGCTATCGAAACGAAAACAGTCTCGCGACCAAGCGAAATCACTATCACTTAAGAACAGCTAAGCCGATGAAATATCCAAATCGTAGCCAGATTGCGCGCATTGTTTTTGCCGCGGCTGAGTCCATGGGCATCGCCGACCGCCGGCTGGTGGAAAGGCTCACCGCGCAGGTCATCGAGCGACTGGAAAAAAATCGCGCCCTATCCCAGCCACCCACCCTGCCCGGCATGGAAGACCTGGTTGACCGGTCACTGCGGCGCCCGGGCCATCTGCCCACGGATACTGATATCCTGACCATGGTGGAGGAAATATTAGCTGCAGAAGAACATAAATTCACCGAGGAGGCGACCACGAAAATGAAACCGACCAGAACTGCCAGGGCAAAAAGAGAGGCCGATACTGGCTTGGAATTAACCGAAAATGCGCGGCATGTCCTGCAGAAGCGCTACCTGAAAAAAGACAAGCAGGGCAACGTCATTGAAACGCCGGAGGAGATGTTCCGCCGCGTGGCCCGGGCCATCGCCGAGGCGGAGCTTATATACAATCCAAAGGCCAATGCCAAGACCGTAGAGAACGAGTTTTATGACATCATGACCAGCCTGGAGTTCCTGCCCAACTCGCCCACGTTGATGAACGCAGGCCGGGAACTGGGGCAGCTGTCCGCCTGCTTTGTCCTGCCCATTGAGGACAGCATGGAGTCTATTTTCGACTCGGTGAAGCACACGGCGCTCATTCATAAGAGCGGCGGCGGCACCGGCTTCTCCTTCTCCCGACTGCGCCCGGAGAAGGACCGGGTCGGTTCCACGGGCGGCGTCGCCAGCGGCCCGGTGTCATTCATCAGGGCGTTTGATACCGCCACCGATGTTATCAAGCAGGGCGGCATGCGCCGCGGCGCCAATATGGGCATCCTCAACGTCGACCACCCGGATATCATGAAATTCATTACCTCCAAAGAGGACAAGTCCGCACTGACCAATTTCAATATCTCGGTGGCGGTCACTGCGGAATTTATGGAGGCGGTCAAGTCCGGCAGTGACTACAATCTGATAAATCCGCGCACCGGAGAGGTTGAGGGCAAACTCAACGCCAAGGAGGTCTTTGACAAGATTGTGGACATGGCCTGGAAGACCGGCGACCCCGGCATTGTCTTCATGGACCGCATAAACCATGATAACCCCACCCCGCTCCTGGGCAAAATAGAGAGCACCAACCCCTGCGGCGAGCAGCCGCTGCTCCCCTACGAGTCCTGCAACCTCGGCTCCATCAATCTGGCCCGGATGCTACGACAGACTGACGGCTCGGCCGAGATTGACCATGCCAGGCTGGCAAGGACCATCAAGACCGCGGTCAGGTTCCTGGACAACGTGATTGACGTGAACCGGTTCCCCCTGCCCCAGATAGAGGAGATGACCAAAAAGACCAGGAAGATTGGCCTCGGTGTTATGGGCTTCGCCGATATGCTGATACAGCTGGGCATCCCTTATAATTCCGAGGCGGCACTCAACTTGGCCTCGGGAATCATGAAATTCGTCAGTGATGAGGCCACCAGAGCATCGGTGGCACTGGGCAAGGAGCGGGGCCTGTTTCCCGCCTTCAAAGGCAGTACCTATGACGTGCCCGATGCCCCCAAGGTAAGAAACGCCTCGCGCACCACCATCGCGCCCACCGGCACCCTGAGCATGATTGCCGGCTGCTCCAGCGGCATAGAGCCCCTGTTTGCCCTGAGCTACACCAAGAATATCCTGGACGGGGCGAAACTGGTGGAAGTGAACCCGCATTTTGCCCAAATTGCCCGGGAAAGAGGCTTTTACTCCGAAGAGCTGATGCAGAAGCTCGCCGATGGCGCTCACCTGGCTGATATTGAAGGCGTGCCCGACGATGTGAAACCGGTATTCGTTACCGCCCACGAGATTACCCCGAAATGGCATGTCAGGATGCAGGCGGCGTTCCAGAAGTCGACCGATAACGCTGTTTCCAAGACGGTCAATTTCCCCCGCGAGGCCACCAGAGAAGACGTGGCCAAGGTCTATATGCTCGCCTACCAGGAAGGGCTCAAAGGGATTACCATCTATCGCGATGGCAGCCGCGAGGCGCAGGTGCTGACCACCGGGAAAACCGGAGGCAAAACCGTAGCCGCAGAGGAGGAAGCCAGGCGGACGCCGCGGAAGCGGTCCAAGGTAACCAGCGGCTTCACGGAGCGGGTCACCACTGGCTGCGGCTATATCTACGTTACGGTAAATTCCGATGAGCACGGCATCTGCGAGGTCTTCTCCCACCTCGGCAAGACAGGCGGCTGCGCCTCGGCGCAGCTGGAAGCGACCTGCCGCCTGATATCACTGGCTTTAAGGTCGGGAGTGGACGTGGCCTCAGTGGTCAGGCAATTGCGGGGTATCCGCTGCCCGTCCATTGCCTGGGAGGAGGGCAAGTCAATCCTCTCCTGCGCTGACGCCATCGCCAGCGTGCTGGAGAAGAATACCACCGGCTACGATGGCAAGCCCAGGCCGGAAGACTACGGTCTGGCCAAGAACCTGGCCGGGCAGTGCCCGGAGTGCAGCAACATGCTAATTTACCAGGAGGGGTGCTTTATCTGCCCCGCCTGCGGCTATACCAAGTGCTAGGGCAAAAGGAGGCACGACTTTGGCCGAGGAATTAGCGAGCCGAGAGGTTATCGTTCTCCAGGAGATGGAGGCGAGGCGCGTCGGCGATGGCATCCGGGAACTGCGCCAGCGCTGCGGGCTCTCGCTGGCAGACCTTGCCCGCCGGGCCAACGTCTCTAACGACTACCTGCTCCGCCTGGAGGAGGGCCACGAGCTGAAAATAGAGCGCTCCGTCCTGGATAACCTCCGTCAGGTCAGCAGCACCGGCGGGTAAACTAAAGACTTCCCAGAATGCAGCTACATTCTGGCTATAAGAGCGGCCTTGCTTGTGGCCAGGCCTCCTTTCCGGCACTCGATCCCCTCCCTGTGGAGGGGATAACTGTTTATAAAGCTGTCATTAGGACGTGTTGCGATAAAAGTCACATACTCTGTCTCGCATTCAGCGATATGATGTAATTGATAAGGTGCCGATGAAAAAAGGGATTAATCATGCCAGTTTCAAGAGGGTTATATGTTTTACTGTTTAGCCTGATTTTGCTGAGCCTCGGCGGACTGGTGGCTTCCTGCCGGCCGACGGCGAAGATTGAGCTTATCTCCGAGGCGCAACCAATGTGCAATTTACCGATACCGATAACGGAGAACGGGACAGTGAATTTAACGGAAAATAAAGCCATCGCGCCCCAGACACACGATATCCCGCCTATTGATACCATGGCACCGGCATATACGGAGACGGCCACCTTCTCGCTGGGCTGATTCTGGGGACCTGACTCCCGGTTCGGGAGTCTGCCCGGCGTGATACTGACGCGGGTTGGCTACGCGGGAGGCAGCCAAGACAATCCCTCTTACTATGACCTTGGCGACCATTCCGAGACGGTGCAGATTGAATATGACCCTGACCGGATTTCATATCAGGAACTGCTCGCTGTCTTCTGGGACAGCCATGATGCGGCGATGCCACCCCTCTCGGTGCAGTACAAGTCAATAATCTTCTATCACGACGAGGCGCAGAAGCGGCTGGCGCTTGAGTCTAAGGCACAGCTAGAGGCTAAGCAAGGCAAGGCTATCTTCACCGAGATATTACCCTACTCCAGGTTCTATCTCGCCGAGGACTACCATCAGAAGTACTACCTGCGCAATGTCCCCGACCTCAATAAAGAATTAACCGCCTTATATCCCAATATCAATGATTTCATCAATTCCACCGCCGTGGCACGTGTCAATGGCTATCTTGGCGGCAACGGTGATATCGAAACCCTGCGCCAGGAGATAGACAGCTACGGCCTTTCCCCGGCGGCCAGGCAGCACCTGCTGGCAATGGTGGCTCGTTAAGACCAGTAAGCCTAGCCGCTCTGTTTCTCTCCCTTTGACACCCCCGTAAACCGATGATATGATTATGCGGGGGGCGGTTTGATGTCTAATATTGACCTCTACGTGGTGCTGCTCGCCATCTGCCTAGTCTTTTCAGCCTTCTTCTCCGGCTCAGAAACAGCCTTCGTTTCTCTGCAGAGGGTAAGGGTTGAGCACCTGGTCGAGAACAAAATCAGAGGCGCGAAACGCGTCTCCAGAATAATCGCGCGCCCGGAGAGGCTGCTCTCCACCGTTCTTTTCGGCAATACACTGGTCAACGCCGGGGCCACGGCTATCGCCACGGCACTGGCCATTGAATTCTGGGGCGAACGGGGAGTAATCTACGCCACACTCGGGCTGACTGCTTTCCTGCTTATCTTCACCGAGACCACACCTAAAACCGTGGCCGCCCAGCACGCGGAGAGAATCTCGCTGCTGTCTGTCCGGCTGCTGGAATTCATCACCTGGCTGTTTACGCCGTTCGTTTTTGTCTTGAGCTGGATTGCCACCGCTTTCAGCCGGCTGTTCGGCGGCACCTCTGTGGCCAAGTCCCTGGCCAGTCCGGAGGAAATCCGCGCCATGATTACCCTCAGTGAGAAGGAAGGCGCCGTAGAAGAAACTGAAGCCAAAATGCTGCACAAGGTCTTTGACTTCGGTGACCGACCCGTCCGCGAGGTCATGGTGCCCAGGCCAGAGGTGGTCGCCATCCAGCAGGGCGCCAAAATTGCCGACTTCCTCACCCTTTACGCCGAATCACCCCGCTCCCGCTTCCCCGTCTACCAGGAAAACATGGATAACGTGGTCGGCATCCTCTCCGTCAAGGACGTGCTCATGGCTGAAGCCAAGGACACGGTTACTGATGACAGCACCATAGACGAGCTGGTGCGCCCCGCCTACTTCGCCCCGGAGTCCAAGCGCATCAGCGACCTCTTCGCCGAAATGCGCAACAAGAACTTCCGCATGTCCGTCGTCGTCGACGAGTACGGCGGCACCGCCGGCATCGTCAGCCTGACCAGGCTGGTCGAGGAAATCGTCGGCCCAGTGGGGGATGAACTGGTGGAAGCGGAGAAAGACTTTGAGGTCATCAACGAGTACACCTATCAGATTGACGGCAGCATGCGCATTGAGGAAGTGAACGAAGAAATGCACCTTGACCTGCCCGAGGGCGACTATGAGACCGTGGCCGGCTTCATCCTCTGCCTCCTCGGCCACATCCCCAGACAGAATGAGCAGCTGCGCTACAGGGGCCTGAAGCTGGTCATCACCGAAATGCGCGGCCGCAAAATCGAGAAAATCCTGCTCACCAAGGAAAAGGAAGCAGTCGAGGCACTGCGCTCCGACCGCAGGGAAAAAGCGCCCGGAAACGGAAAGCGTAAGGGATGAGGCACCATGTCCGGTACTGAGCAATTATATATAATCCTGTTTCTCATCTGCATTCTCCTCTCCGCATTCTTCTGCAGCTCGGAAACGGCTTTCTTTTCCGTGCAGCGCATAAAATTGCAGCACATGATACTCACCGAGGTAAAGGGAGCAAAGAGAGTCGCCCGTATGCTTGAGCGCCCGGAAAAACTGCTATCCACCGTTCTGTTCGGTACCAACCTGGCCAACACTGCAGCGGCGGCGCTGGCTACCGCACTGGCTATTTCCATATGGCCGGAGCGCGGCGTCCTTATCGCCACAATCGGTGTTACCACCATCCTCCTCATCTTTGCCGAGACCACGCCCAAAACGCTGGCCAACCAGCATGCCGAGAGGCTGTCTCGGCTGTTCGTGCGCCCGCTGGAATCCTTCTCCTGGCTCTTCACGCCCTTTGTCATCGTCCTCAGCTGGATAGCCGTTGGCTTTACCAAGCTGTTTGGCGGCACTCCGGTGTCCAAATTTATCGCCAGTCCGGAGGAAATCCGCGCCATGATTACCCTCAGTGAGAAGGAAGGCGCCGTAGAAGAAACTGAAGCCAAAATGCTGCACAAGGTCTTTGACTTCGGTGACCGACCCG
>VGOH01000030.1 GCA_016875955.1 Chloroflexota bacterium | reverse complement strand
GCCGCTTTACGTCTCCGGGATGGCTTGGGCGCCGTTTCTTCCGGCTTTTCTTCGGCCGCGGCCACGGTTGCCGCTGCAGCTTCAGCTGCGGCCGGCGCTTTCTCAGACACTGCTTCTTTGATGGCTTCTGCCGTCACCTGAACGGCCGGTTCCGCCGCCATTTCGGCAGGCGCAGCTTCAACAGCTATCTCCTTTGGCTCAGGAAGGACCTCACCTTTAAATATCCATACCTTAACGCCAATCCTGCCCAGAGTGGTGCGTGCTTCAGTGAAGCCGTAATCGATATCCGCCCGCAGGGTATGCAGGGGGACCTGGCCTTCATGCATTGTCTGGCGGCGGGCGATTTCAGCATCGCCCAGTCGGCCGGAGCAGCTGACCCTTATTCCCTTGGCACCTGCCTGCATGGTGCGGAAAATTGCCTGTTTCATGGCCCGGCGGTAGGCAATGCGGCGTTGAATTTGCTCGGCAATTGTTCTGGCGACGAGCATGGCATCGAGCTCCGGCTGGCGGATTTCCTGGATATTGAGGCGGACTTTCTTGCCGACCAGGTCTTCCAGATAGGCGCTCAGCTCATCAACACGCTGTCCACCTCGCCCAATGACTATGCCCGGTCGGGCTGTGTGGATGGTGACCGTTACCTCTTTTGCCTGGCGGTCAATTACCACCAGCGAGATGGAAGCGTCAGCATACTTGGCCTGTATTGCCTGACGCAGCTTAAGGTCTTCCTGCAGCGACTCGGCGTAATGCTCATCGGCATACCATTTAGCCTGCCAGTCCTGTACCACGCCAATTCTAAAGCCTATCGGGTGAACCTTGCGTCCCAATTATGCCTCCTCGTCAGCCACAATTACCGTTATATGACTGGAATCCTTGCGTATGGGGCTGATTCGACCGCGCGCCCGGGGATAGAACCGCTTCATCCTTGGTGCTTCGTTGGCGTAGATGCGGATGATTTTCAGGTCTGACGGCGTCATCTGGTAGTTGTTCTCCGCACTGGCGGCCGCGGACTTCACCACCTTGGCTACCAGCCGGGCATTGGGCGATGGCGCGAATCTGAGCAGTGTCAGCGCTTCGTCCACTGTTTTGCCCCGCACCATATCAATCAGCCGGCGCACCTTGCGCGCTGGTATTCCCGTGTCTTTGGCAAAAGCTCGTACCTGCATATTCTGCCTTACCTTAAGCCGCCGCCGGTGGTGTCTTCACCTGGCTGGTTCGTTCCGGCCTACCAACGTGTCCGCGGAAAGTGCGGGTCAGGGCAAACTCGCCAAGCTTGTGTCCCACCATATTTTCGGTGATGAAGATAGGCACATGCCTTCGGCCATCGTGGACACCGATGGTCAGCCCCACCATCTGTGGCAGTATGGTGGAGGAGCGCGACCAGGTCTTGATGACCGCTTTCTGGCCCGATTTGATGACGGCGTCCACCTTCTTCATCAGTTTGCTATCAATATATGGCCCCTTTTTAATCGACCGTGACATTGCTTACCTCTACTTGCCTTTTCTCCGTTTTATAATCAGTTTATCAGATGCTTTGGGCTTGCGGGTGCGGTAGCCAAGTGCTGGTTTGCCCCAGGGTGTCTTGGGGCTGGGCAGCCCAATCGGGCTTCTGCCCTCGCCGCCACCGTGGGGATGGTCTCGCGGCGTCATTGCTGAGCCCCTCACCGTGGGCCGCCAGCCCATCAAACGCTTGCGCCCCGCCTTACCCAGTGAAATACTCTGGTGGTCAACATTGCCCACCTGCCCGATGGTCGCCAGGCAGTCGCCGCGGACGCGCCGCATTTCTCCGGAAGGCATGCGCAGCAGGGCATAATCGCCTTCCTTGACCATCAGCTGCGCCGCCGCGCCGGCACTGCGCACCATCTGTCCGCCTTTCCCTTTCTCCATCTCAATATTGTGGACCATGGTGCCGCTGGGGATGGATTTCAGGGGCAAGGTGTTCCCCGGCCTGACCTCGGCCTCCGGGCTGGAGATGACGGTATCACCCATGTTCAGCCCAACCGGGGCCAGGATATAGCGTTTATCCCCATCGGCGTAGTAGACAAGCGCAATTCGCGCGGAGCGGTTCGGGTCATATTCAATCGCGGCCACCCTGCCCGGCACGCCGGCCTTGTCCCGCTTAAAGTCGATAATGCGGAGTCTCTGTTTGGCACCTCTGCCATGGTGGCGCACGGTTATTTTGCCCTGATTGTTGCGTCCGCCCCGCTTCTTCAGTGGCGCGATAAGCGCTTTTTCGGGCCTGTCCTTGGTAATCTCTTCAAATGTGGCGCCGCTCATCCCCCGCCTGCCGGGCGAGGTCGGGCGAAATAATTTAATAGCCACTTAATATCCCTCTCTTCGTGCTAAACACCTTCAAAGAATTCTATTTTATCGCCCTCTCTTAAGGTGACGACCGCTTTCTTCCAGGGCGGCGTGTTATATACCCGTCTGCCTACTCTCTTGTTTTTCCCGGCAACCTTGGTAACATTCACATCGGTTACCTTCACCCGGAACGCTTTCTCCACGGCCTGCTTTATCTGTGGCTTGGTCGCTCCGGTGGCCACCTCAAAGGCATATTTATTCTGCGCCTGCAGGCCGGTATTTTTCTCCGTTATCAGCGGGCGCTGCAAAACATCAAACAGGTGCATTGGTTACCTCTGCCACCGTTTTTTCTCCCCAGAGCTCTTCCACACGGCGTATTGCGGATACCGTCATCAATAGCATCTTATGGGAGAGGATATCAATCACATTGAGCAGGTTTGCCGGCATAGTCTTGATTCCCTGGATATTGCGGGCGGCTTTAATCACGTGTTCTTCCGGGTTGGCCGTTACCACCAGCGTTGAGGAATCAGCGCCGAGGGCACCCAGAACCTGCGCCATGAATTTTGTCTTCGGCTCCAGCTTCAGTTCCTGCACCACCTTTAACTCATTGTCCTTCACTTTTGCGGAAAGCGCGCATTTAAGCGCCAGGCGGCGCATCTTCTTTGGCGTTTGCTGGTGATAGTCCCTCGGTTTGGGCCCAAAGATAATGCCTCCCCCCCGCCGTGTGGGTGACCGGCGGCTGCCGGCCCGTGCCTCTCCAGTTCCCTTCTGGCGGTACAGCTTCTTGCTGCTGCCCTGGACCTCGCCTCTGGTCTTGGTGGAGGCGGTGCCATGACGGGCGTTTGCCAGTTGCCCGACCATGACCTGGTGCACCACGCCTTCATTAAAAGGCACGGCAAAGACCTGGTCGCTGATTTCAATTTTTTCCACTTCTTCGCCGGTGAGGCTGTAAACGGGGACCTGCACTTTTTTACTTTCCCTTCCTTGTTTTCTTAATCAACAGCAGGCCGTTTCTGGCGCCGGGCACGGCTCCCTTGACCAGCAGGAGATTCCGTTCCGGGTCGGCCTCAAATACCTCTATATTGCGCACCGTGGTGCGCTGGTCTCCCATATGGCCGGCCATGCGCATCCCTTTAAAAACACGTCCTGGCGATGCGCTGGGGCCGATAGAACCGGGAGCACGGTGACGGTCAGACTGGCCTTGCGTCTTGGGTCCGCCGGCAAAGTGGTGCCTTTTCACCACTCCGGCAAAGCCTTTACCTTTGGAGATGCCGATGATATCAACCAGGTCACCGGATTTAAAAAGGCTGACATCTATCTTCTGGCCCTCTTCAATGCCTTTGATGTCATCCAGCCTGAATTCACGCAGGTGTTTAAACTGGCCCAGGCCTTTGAGTTGCCCACGCTGTGGTGAATTGGGCCGTTTGGCGTTACCAAAGCCGAGCTGAATGGCGTTATAGCCGTCTTTTGCCGACGTTTTCACCCGGGTAACGGTGCACGGCCCGGCCTCAATGGCAGTTACAGCCGCCATCACGCCGTTGTCGCCGAATATCTGGGACATGCCCAATTTTTTACCGATAATTCCCTGTGCCATCTTTTTAATACTTCTTCTATAACTTGATATCTATCTCCACTCCCGAAGGAAGGTTCAGTTTGGTCAGAGCATCAATGGTCTTTGAGGTGGTCTCCACAATGTCAATAATGCGCTTGTGCGTCCGTATCTCAAATTGTTCCTGTGAGTCTTTATCAATAAATGTGGAGCGGATGACGCTGTACTTCTTGATATGGGTGGGCAGCGGTACCGGCCCCACCACCACCGCTCCGGTACGCTCCACAGCATCGACAATCTGTGCCGCGGACTGGTCGACTATTCGGTGGTCAAAACCCTTCAGTTTGATGCGGATTTTCTGTTTAGCCATATTCTCTCCCCGCTGCCTGTTCGGTTATTTCCTCGGTCAGCTCGGCCGGTAGTTCACGGTATTTATAAAATTCCAGCGAATGTGTGGCCCTGCCCTGGGTGAGCGACCTCAACCTGGTGGCGTAGCCGAAGGTCTCGGCCAGGGGAATCAGGCACCGGATAACATACATATCGCCCTGAGCTTCAATATGCTCTATGTGTCCTCGCTTGGCATTAAGGTCGCCGATGATGTCTCCCAGGAACTGCTCCGGGGCGACCACCTCCAGCTTCATAATCGGCTCAAGGAGAATGGGCTTGGCTTTTTTGACCCCCTTGCTGAGTGCCAGCGAGCCGGCCATCTTGAAGGCAAGCTCGGAGGAGTCAACTTCATGGTAGCTGCCGTCATAGATGGTGGTTTTGATATCAACCACGGGGTAGCCGGCCAAAACGCCGGTCTCCATGGCCTCCTTCACTCCGGCCTCAGCGGCCGAGATATACTGCCTGGGGATGACACCTCCCTTGGTGGCGTCATGGAACTGGAAACCGCTCCCCCGCTCCCGGGGCTCGATTTCCAGCCAGACATGGCCGTACTGGCCGTGACCTCCGGTCTGCCTCACGAACCTGCCCTCAGACTGGACCGGTATGGTAATTGTCTCCTTGTAGGCGACCCGTGGCTTGCCCACCTTGGCGCTGACGCCGAATTCGCTTATCATGCGGCTGATGATGACCTCAAGGTGAAGCTCCCCCATGCCGGAGATAATGGTCTGTCCGGTTTCCTCATTGTAAGTGACTTTGAAAGTGGGGTCTTCTTCGGTCAGCTTCCGCAATGCGCCGGTCAGTTTATCCTGGTCAGCCCTGGTCTTGGGCTCGATGGAGATGGAGACAACCGGCTCGGGGAATCGGATTGATTCCAGCAGCACTGGCCGGTCAACATCGCAGAGGGTATCGCCGGTAAAGGTGCTCTTCAGCCCCAGCGTGGCCACGATGGTGCCGGTGTCAGCCTCGTCTACTTCCTCGCGGCGGTTGGCATGCATCAGGAGCAATCGCCCGATGCGTTCCCGCTTGCCCGTCGTCGAGTTTAACACCGGGCTGCCGGTTTTCATTATGCCCGAGTAGACTCTGAGGTAAACAAGCCTGCCCACAAATGGGTCGGTAACGACCTTGAAAGCCAGGGCGGAGAACGGCTCTTCATCACTGGCCAGGCGGGTGACGGCTTCTCCTGAGTGAGTATCGATAGTCGACACCGGAGGTACATCAAGGGGGGAGGGGAGGTAGCCGACAATGTCATCAAGCAGGAGTTGCACACCTTTGTTGCGCAGGGCGCTGCCGCAGAGAACAGGCACGCCCTTGTTGGCCAGCGCTACTTTGCGCAGTGCCTGCCTCATCGCCTCCGGGCTGACCTCATGGCCCTCCAGATACGCTTCCAGAATATGGTCGTCATGCTCGGCTAATTTTTCAATCAGGGCGTGGCGATATTCACCACAGCGCTTGCGTTCGGAATCAGGAATGCTTATTTCTTCTGGCTCAGAGTCGGGATTGCCGTCAAAACGCCAGGCTTTGTTCTCAATGAGGTCAATAACACCTTCAAATGATTCGCCGCTGCCCAGGGGCAACTGGATGGGCAGTGGTCTGGCTTTCAGGCGCTTTTCAATCATGGAGATGGTGCGCTTGAAATTGGCGCCGACCCGGTCCATCTTGTTGATAAAGCAGATTCTGGGCACGCGGTAACGGTCAGCCTGCCGCCAGACCGTCTCCGACTGCGCCTCGACCCCGGCCACCCCATCAAAGACCACCACACCGCCGTCCAGGACCCTGAGGCTGCGCTCCACCTCGGCGGTGAAGTCCACGTGGCCCGGGGTATCAATAATGTTGATGCGGTGCTCCTGCCAGTAGCAGGTGGTCGCCGCCGCGGTTATGGTAATGCCGCGTTGACGCTCCTGCTCCATCCAGTCCATCACCGCGGTACCGTTGTCCACTTCGCCAATTTTATAGGTGCGGCCGGTATAGTACAGTATCCGCTCGGTGACGGTGGTCTTGCCGGCATCAATATGAGCAATAATTCCTATATTTCTGATTTTTTCTAGAGGAAAACTTCTAGGCATTGCTCTCGCCTTTTCTGGAATCGGGTTCTTCGTTGTCATAGTCTTCGTGCTAATGGTCCTTCACCTTTTACCATCGGTAGTGGGCAAAGGCGCGGTTCGCCTCAGCCATCTTATGTGTATCTTCGCGCTTTTTAATGGTGGTGCCTTCACCGCGCAGCGCATCAGAGAGCTCATCAGCCAGCCTTTCCGTCATTGACTTGCCTTTTCTGGCTCGGGCTGATTTCAGCAGCCAGGTCAGGGCCAGAAAGAGGCCGCGGTCAGGGCGTACTTCAACCGGCACCTGGTAGGTGGCACCGCCAACGCGGCGCGGTTTGACCTCAAGCAGGGGCGTGGCATTTTTAACCGCCTGTTCCAGCGCCGTCACCGGGTCTTTGCTTGACCGCTGCTCTAGGACATCAAGCGCTTCGTAAACAATTCTTTCCGCGGTCCTCTTCTTCCCGCATTTCATCACCTTGCTTATCAGTCTGGACACGGTGGCATTGTGAAATTTCGGGTCCGGTGACATCTCTCTTGTTTCTGGTCGGGCACGCCTTGACATTCTGGTCTCCTGTCTTTACTCTGTTGCGGCTTTTTCCTTGGCCATTTTCTGGCCGTATTTGCTGCGACCCTGGCGGCGGTTGTTAACGCCGCTGGTGTCCAGGGCACCGCGGATAATATGATAGCGGACACCGGGCAGGTCCTTGACACGTCCGCCGCGAATCAGCACCACTGAGTGTTCCTGCAGTTCATGCCCTTCCCCGGGGATATAAGCAGTCACTTCCATCTGGTTGGTCAGCCTGACTCTGGCTATCTTGCGCAGCGCCGAATTGGGCTTCTTGGGTGTCATGGTCCTCACCTGGGTGCAGACGCCCCGCTTCTGCGGCGAGCCCTTGCCCTCAATCATGCGGTTTTTCAGCGCATTGAAGGTAAAGCGCAGCGCCGGCGCCTTGGTCTTCCTGGCACTCTGCCTTCGCCCTTTGTGTATTAACTGGTTTACGGTCGGCAAATTTACTCCTCCTGCCCTACAATTTTAATGGATGAGCCTTGGCTCATCCACAAAATATAATGACAGATTGAACCGTTTGGTCCAACCCGTCAGCTGTTGCTGAGGGCCAAATATCCAAGAGGAAAGTTTATCACAAGTTCAGATTAATTGTCAATATCTATGGCAGGCCCGGTTAAGACTGTGCCTTGCCCAGTAGCCGGCGCAGCCCCTGGCCGTGCTGCTGGCACCACTGGTAGATGGTGAAAAGGTCCCAGCCAATGCAGAAGTGGCGGACGCCCATATCAATGAATTCCTGGGCCTCTTTGAAATCTCGAATCTCCACGCGGGGGTGAACGCCCTTTCTGAGTGCCATCTCAATTATGTCCTTCTGTTGGCGCTGTATCTCGGGGCTGGCCATCTTACCTGCCCGGCCGGTATTTACTGAGAAATCGCACGGGCCAAACTGAATCATGTCCAGGCCTTCTACTGATAGCACCTCGTCCATCTGTTCCACCAGGCTCGCTTTCTCCACCATAATGGCGATGACCGCATCCCGGAGCGTTTTGACCCAGGCCTCGGTGCCGATCTCAAGGACGAAGCCGGTGATGCGCCGTATAACACAGCCCTGCAGGCCGTTGTCCTCAGGCGTAGCCGCCCTGACCATGCGGATGCATTGTCTGACTTCATCTGCGGAACGGCAGTCGGCAAACAGTATATTCGGGATGCCGGCGCCGAGCGACCGACTGGTGATGAACAATCGCGGGTCCTGTTCCACTTTCATCATGGAAGACATGTGTGGGAACAGGTCCACGGCGCGGGCGAAATTATCAAGCTGGGGCAGGCTCCAGGTGGCGTACTGTCCGCTCAGCTCAATGTAATCAAAGAGGCCGGAGTGTCCGATTACCTCAACGATTTCAGGCGACGTGGTAATCACGTGTGTGCCGATGGTCGGCTGGCCGGCGTTTAGTAGCTCGCGGAGTTGGTTTTTTCTCATGTCAATCTCCTTTTCCTGATAGTCATAATCAGGTCTTGGCCTTTTCATAAAGCTCGGCGGCACGGTAGGAGCTCCTGACCAGAGGTGACGAGGCCACCCCGGAGAACCCCATCTCCCGGCCGATGGCTTCATACCCGGCGAATTCTTCAGGGGGTATGAAACTAACCACCGGGTGATGATGGGGTGAGGGTTGCAGATATTGCCCAATGGTCAGCAGGTCGCAGTCCGCCTCCCTGAGGTCGCCCATCACCTCAATGAGCTCATCCCGGCTTTCGCCCAGCCCGAGCATTAGGCCGGACTTGGTGACAATGTCTGGGTTCAACTTTTTCACCGTATAGAGGAGTTCCAGCGACCGGGCGTAATCCGCCCCTGTCCTGGCTTCAGGGTAGAGGCGGGGGACTGTTTCCAGGTTGTGGTTGATGACCTGCGGGCCGGACTCAACCACGGTGCGGATGGACTCCTTGGAACCGCGGAAATCGGGGATGAGTACCTCAATGGTGATATCGGCCATGTTTTTCTGAAGCAGATTCACCGTTTGGGCAAACTGACTGGCACCGCCATCGGGCAGGTCGTCTCTGGTGACCGACGTGATGACCACGTAGGTTAGCCCCAGCTTGGCCACCGCATCGCACAGGTGATGAGGCTCGGTTTCATCAACCGGGGCAGGGTGTCCTTTCTTTACCGCGCAGAAGGTGCAGCGCCGGGTACACACGTCGCCCAGAATGAGGAAAGTGGCTGTGCCCGAGGTGAAGCACCTGCCTATATTGGGGCAGAGGGCGCTCTGACAGATGGTGTGCAGGCCCAGCCTGCCCAACAGGTCATGCATGGTTGACATGACGCCGGGCTCGGCCAGCCTCTGCTTAAACCAGGGAGGCAGCCTTCCTTTCGTAACGGTTCCTGTCGTCTGATTCATCGGTGAACCTCAATTTTACTTTGAAAACCTCGGCAAAGCGGTCCAGCAAACGTTCCGTTACTTCATCCATCGGCGGTTCGTAGCCGAGAAGTTGAGCCATAGAGGTCGCCGTTTTACTGGTGAAACCGCAGGGGTTTATCAGGGAAAAATGGCCAAGGTCGGTGTTAACATTCAGAGCAAAGCCGTGCATGGTAATCCATTTGCGGACGCTCAAGCCTAGGGCGGCTATCTCCATATCCTTCACCCAGACGCCAGCGTGGTTGTGGTCGCGTCCCGACTTTATACCATAGTCGGCCAGCGTCCTGATGAGCACCTCTTCTAGGTTGTGGACATACCGGTGGATATCGCGGTCCCGTTCCCGCAGGTCCAGGATGGGATAGCCGACAATCTGTCCCGGGCCGTGGTAGGTAACATCGCCGCCGCGGTCGGTGAAGATTAAAGACACGCCAGCGCGGGCCAGTCCTGCCGGCGATTCCAGAATGTTCTCCGGCTTGCCCGACTTGCCCACGGTGATGGTGGGCGGATGTTCCAGCAGCAGCAGGGTATCGGCTATCTGGCCGTCAAACCTCTGCTGAAGCAGTTCTTTCTGCAGCTCATAAGCCTCGTTGAATTCAATCTGCCCGAGCTGGCGGACCTGGCACCACATACTCTGCTCCACTTTCTTCACCGTCGGTTCTTTGAGGGGTAATGTATCGTCTCACCGGTGACACCCAGGGCGGCCTCATACATGGCCTCGGAGAGCGAGGGGTGAGCATGAAGGGTGGCGACGATGTCCGGCACGGTGGCTTCCATCTTCATGGCCAGCGTGGCCTCGGCGATTAGCTCGGTGGCCCGCGGCCCGAGGATGTGAATGCCGAGGACCTGGCCGTACTTCGGTTCGGAGATGATTTTAATCAGGCCGCGCCGCTCGCCCAGTATGGTGGCGATGCTGTTGGCGGCGAAGGGGAACCGGCCAACCTTTACTTTGTACCCCTGCGCCCTGGCCTCTGCCTCAGTCAGGCCGACGCTGGCCAGTTCCAGCCGGCTGTGTGCGAAACGCGGTACGACATCGTAATTTATGGAGGCGCGGTGGTCCATGGCGTTTTCGGCGGCGATGCTTCCTTCTTCCATGGCCACGTAGGCGAGCATGATGCCGCCCGTGGCATCGCCTGCGGCGTATATACCCGGAACACTGGTCTCCATATGCTCGTTGACCTGAACGGCGCTCTTATTTAGCTTTATGCCGGCTTCCTCAAGACCAAGGCCGTCAGTATTGGGGCGGTACCCCACGGCGATGGCCACCGTTTCCGCCTCCAGTTTCCGTTCCGTTTTGCCATCGGAGATTACGGCGGTCTTGCCGCCGGCACTGTCCTCAATCTGCGATACCTTGGTGCCCTCATATATTTGAACGCCGTCATCTTGCAGTGCTTTGGCCAGTATTGACGTGAGCTC
>VGOH01000029.1 GCA_016875955.1 Chloroflexota bacterium | reverse complement strand
CAGTTTATCCTGGTCCAGCAATAGCCGACGGGCCTGTCATCCTCATACAGAATGGCGATGTCTTTCTCTGAAGCCCCGCTCAGGTTTAAGGCGTAGGCAATCTCTTCCGGCGTATTCGGGTTGAAGCCCCAGGTAGCGGCAAAGCAACGGTTCTGAAACTCCGCCAGCCCGGCTTCCTCCCCGCGCCGCAGGTGGTGCAGGACAAGTCTGCCCTCTGGCGTATCCGGCAGGTCTAAATTACTGATGGGCAGGCTCATTTCAAAGAACTGCCTGACTTCAGCAAAGCCCAGCCTGGATAACGCTTCCCTGGCAACAGCATTGCCCTCCAGCACGCTTATGTGAACCATGGTGACCGGCAGTTCCCGGGCACGCTTTATGGCTCGCTCAAGCAGCGACTTGGCCAGGCCCTGACGGCGGTGCTCGGGGTGTACCAGACAGTCCAGCAGCAGCCGGCCGGCGATAAGTTCCGGGGTTATGCTCAGGAAGCCGACGATTTTCCCGGCGGCTTCGGCGATGAAGAGGTCTTTTTCCGGGTCATAGAAAGGCCTGTTTAAACTTTCCCGGAGCATTTGCCGTGATGGGCAGCGCCTGGACCTGTCTATGCGTTCCGCGGCAAGGCGCAGGTCGGCGTACCCGTCAAAATCGGAAGGCCGGTAATTTCTGATTTCATAGGTCTGCTGGCTCATCACGGCATGTCCTTATCTCAAGATTGTATCAACTACCCCGATGTTATACAATGTTTTATTGATACCCCGAGAGCAGGGAGAATTTCCCGATGTCAGTTAAAAAAGCCGAAGTCCTCGTTATCACGCCGCATCCCGATGATGCCGAGTTCGGCGTCGCCGGCACCGTGGCCAAATGGGTGGCGGAGGGCAAAGAGGTTGTCTACGTGGTCTGCACCAATGGTGATAAAGGCACCAGTGATTACGATATGAAACCGGAGGCGCTGGCCAAAATCAGGGAGCAGGAGCAGCGTTGTGCCGCCCAGGTGCTCGGCGTGAGGGAGGTCATATTCCTGCGGCATGAAGACCAGGGCCTGGAAGATACGCCAGAGTTCCGCAAAGAGCTCGTCCGCTATATCAGGATGTTCCGACCTGACATCGTTGTCTCTGCCGACCCGTATCGGCGTTATATCTGGCATCGTGACCACCGGGTTACCGGTCAGGTGGTGCTGGACGCGGTTTTTCCCTACGCCAGAGACCACCTCGCCTATCCTGACCTGCTTGAGGAAGGGCTCAAGCCGCATCGGGTGAAAGAGGTCTGGCTCTGGACCATCAGCGACAATATCAATCACCGCTCCGATATTAAAGATACGTTTCATCTCAAGGTGAAGGCGCTGCGCTGCCATGAAAGCCAGGTGGGCAATGACCGGTTCCCGGACCTTGAGGAAAGGATGAGGCAGTGGGCCAGGGAAAGGGCCAAGGGGTCGGAATACGAGCTTGCCGAGGCCTTTCACCGTGAGGAAATTCTCTGGTAGCTTTACCCGGTATCAGGAAGAAAGCCAGAGCACATCGCCGCACAGGCCCTTGGGGTGGGGACGTGAGGAGAAAACTTTGAACTCTGCTTTCTCTTTCTTCAGGACAGTCGGCTCTCCATGTCCAGAGTAGACCGCGGTGCTATCACCCAGGGTGAAAATCTTTTCCGTGATTGATTTCAATATCCGGGCAAAGTCAGCTGGAGTCTGGGTCTTGCCCGGTCCGCCGGGGAAAAGGGTGTCTCCAGCGAGCAGATAATTTCCGGTATGAAAGCACAGGCTGCCCGGCGTGTGTCCCGGCGTGTGCCGGACGGTGAGCTGTAACCGGCCTAGGTCAATGGTATCGCCGTCTGCAAGCATTATCTCCGGGGGTGGGGATAGAATGTCAGCATCGGCGGCGTGGGCCGCCAGCGGTATTTTTAAATCGGCACGCAGCTTGTCCAGCGCCCCGATATGGTCCATATGGGAGTGGGTGAGCAGGATATACCGGGGAGCGGTGCCTTTCAGGCTGGCTATGATTTTGCCGGCCTGGCTGGGCGCATCAATGATAAGGCTCTCTCCGGTTTCCCGGCAGACAAGGATATAGGCATTGGTGCCGTAGGGCGGCAACTGAAGTCGCTTTATTTGCAGTTTGTCATCATCAACCAGAACTGTCATGACCATCACCTCTTATCTGATTGATGCTATTATACCATTTGCCTGAAGATTATCAGCCATTTCGTTGACGTATAAAGGCGCGCCGATTAAAATGACACCGAGTGAATGAATAAGGAGCGTGTCATGGAACACATCTGGGCACCGTGGCGAATGCAGTTCATCAGGATGAAAAAGCCAAAGGGCTGTTTTCTGTGTGAAAATCCCCGGCAGAGCCGGGATGCTCAAAATTATATCCTCTATCGGGGCGATAAAAACTTTGTCATCATGAACAGCTATCCCTATAATCCGGGCCATCTGATGGTGGCGCCTTACCGGCACCTGGCTTCTGTGGAAGACCTCAGCGAAGAGGAGAGAAACGAGCATTTTGAAATCGTAAATCGGTGTGTCCGGGTGCTGCGCGAGGAGCTTAACCCGGAGGGCTTCAATATCGGCATCAATCTGGGGAAAGCGGCCGGTGCCGGGATTACGGGCCATATCCATACCCATATTGTGCCGCGCTGGCATGGTGACGCCAATTTCATGCCGGTGCTGGCTGATACCAAGGTGGTGCCGGAGGCGCTGGTGGAGGCCTATCAAAGGCTGAAAAACAAATTCCGACAGGGTGCTTGACATAACGCTTTACTGGTGTTAATCTGAAATCAATTACAGGTTATTGGAGTATCTGGATATTGAAGGGAGGCACAGCATGAATCCTGTCAATGAGCGGATAAAGGCCGAAGTAGACGGCATTTCTCTGGTGGACACCCACGAGCACATCATGCTGGAAGCAGAGCGCAATGAGTGTGCCGTTGACTTCAGCTATTTGTTTGCGCACTACAATTCCAGCGACCTGATATCGGCGGGGCTGTCGCCGCGCATGATGGAGGCCATACGCTTCCCCATGCATCGTGTTAGGGTGGAGGGGTACAAACGCCGCAAGGTGCGCCGCGCCATCCCGGAGCCGGAAAAGGCTGACATGTCCCTGGACGAGCGCTGGCAGGCGATGGCGCCTTTCTGGGAGATGATGCGCAATACGGCCTATGCCAGGCAGACGCTGATAACCATCAGGGATATATTCGGCGTGGCTGATTTGAACCGGGATACCTATCAGCCGCTCTCTGAAGCCATCGCTAAATCAAGGCGACGGGGCTGGTACCGCCATGTCATGAAAGAGAAGGCGAACATCGCCGTGTCCATCGTTGACTGGCAGAGCACGGACCTGCTGGCCGAGCTCTTTGTCCCGACTATGCGGCTGGACCACTTTATCAGCGTGCAGTCGCGGTCCGACCTCGCTGCCCTGGAAGCCGAGTCCGGAATGGCCATTCATGCCCTGGATGACCTGGTAAAGGCCATGCGCGCCACTCTGGAAGGGTATATCGCCGGGGGTGCCGTGGCGGTCAAGAGCGGCCTGGCCTACAACCGTACCCTGAAGTACGATAAGGTGTCCCGGCACGAGGCTGAGGTCGTCTTCAATCGCATCGCCGGCCACCTTGGCGAAGGGCTGGCCTGGCTTGAGGCCAAGCCGCTTCAGGACTACATGATGCACCAGGTGATACGCGCCGCGATTGACGCCGGCCTGCCGGTGCAGGTGCATACCGGCCTGCAGGAAGGCAACGAGAACATCATCACCAATGCCAACCCCACCCATCTGGTCAACCTTTTCATTGAGTACAAGGAGGCCAGGTTCGACCTGTTCCACGGGGGGTATCCCTACGTCCACGAATGGGCAACCCTGGCCAAATATTTCCCCAACGTAACAGCGGACATCACCTGGCTGCCTATCATCTCTCCGGAAGTAGCCAGACGATTGCTGCATGAATTGATTGAGACCGTCCCCGGCAATAAAATCATGGCCTTCGGTGGCGATGCCATGACGGTGGAGATGGCCTACGGGCACTCGGTGATGGCGCGACAGGTGGTGGCCCGTGTCCTCTCCGAGAAGGTTGACGAGGGCTACCTGAGTGAAGAAGAGGCCATCACACTGGCGCGAAGGATGCTCAGGGATAACCCGGCGTCATTATATAAATTGAAGGCAAAATAATGACTCTGCGCAGAAAAACCCGCATCATCGTCGGCACGATGTTTCTCGGACTCATCGTGATTCTCTATTTTCTCTCCGAGTACTTCCTGATTGATGGCAGCAGCGCGGGCCCGGCCGGCGTTGACCGGCAGGATGTGGCTATTGCCTACCTGATGCTGATGATTGTCGGTGCCGGCCTGTTGTTTGGCATCGTCACCATCCTGCTGCTGGAAAAGCAGGTGCTGTCCAGGTTGACCCGTCTGAGCAACAGCATCCGGGGCATTGGCACCAGCGGCGATATTACGGCCAGGGTCTCGCTGCCGGGAGCAGATGAACTCTCCGTTCTGGCGGGCACCATCAACGGTCTGCTGGCGGCCATGGAGCAGTCGGAGGGCGAGATGAGAGAGCTTTACAATGAGGAGCGGACGTTACGGCAGACGCTTGAGGATGAAATCAACAAACGGGTTGAGTTCACCAGGGCGCTGGTTCACGAACTCAAAACACCGGTGACACCGATTATGGCATCTAGCGAACTGCTATTGCAGAAGCTGGAGAACGAGCCACTGCATGGGCTGGCGCAGAACATCAATCAGGGGGCAAATAACCTGAACCGGCGCATTGATGAACTGCTTGACCTGGCCAGGGGCGAGATAGGTACGTTGCGGCTGAACCCGGAACCTATGAACCCGAAGCAGCTTTTACAGAGGATTGTGGACGAGGAGAAACCGGTCGCCATGCGCAATGGCCAAACCCTGGATGCGGAATTGCCCGATTCATTGCCGGTAATCGTGGCTGACGAGGAGCGCTTCCAGCAGGTGGTGCTGAACCTGTTGAATAATGCTGTCAAGTTCACGCCTCCCGGCGGTAAAATAACCCTGAGGGCCAGGGTGGAGGGCGATAACCTGACCGTGGAAGTCCAGGACACCGGCATCGGGATTTCCCAGAGTGAGCAGAAGGTGCTGTTTGAGCCTTATCGTTCTCTCAAGAGCGACCGGGAACGGCTGAGTGGCCTGGGACTTGGTTTGAGCCTGTCTAAAAAGCTGGTAGAGCTTCACCGCGGACGGATTTGGGTGAAGAGTAAAAAGGATAAAGGCAGCACTTTTAGCTTTTCCATACCGCTGGTGGCAGACGGGCAGAAAGCAAAAGTCGGTGTGGGGCATAAATCATGAAGATTCTGATTATCGAGGACGACCAGGCAATTGTGGAAGCTATATCCCTGACGCTCCAGCTGAACTGGCCTGATGCCGAACTGTTCTATACCCATCTGGGAGAGAAGGGTATAGAGTTGCTGCAGTCTAAGGCTCCGGACGTCATCATTCTGGACCTCGGTCTGCCTGATATCAGCGGCTTTGAGGTACTGAAGCGGATTCGCCTTATCTCGGATGTGCCTATCCTGATTTTGACGGTCAGGTCGGACGAGGTTGATATTGTCCGGGGGCTGGAGTGGGGGGCGGATGACTACGTTATCAAACCCTTCCGGCAGATGGAGCTGCTATCCCGGATAAAGCTGGTGACCCGCCGGCGCGTCCCTGCCGCTGAGGGAGCGCTCCTGGTCTGCGGGCAATTGAAGTTTGACCCCGCCACCGGGCAGCTTTTTTACGGAGAGCAGGAGATAAGCCTGACACCCACTGAAGCTTCCATCATGCACCACCTGATGAAGAATGCCGGGCGGGTGGTAACGCATACCGCGCTGGCGGTGGCAGTCTGGGGTATGGACTACCCGGATGCCGCCGATAGCCTCAGGGTGCATATTCGCCGTCTGCGGACCAAGCTTGAAGCCGACCCCAGCGACCCGAGAATCGTCCTCACCCGTGCCGGTGTCGGGTACCTGCTGGCCCGGCCGGAAGAAGCGTAAAATTGAGTTCGGCGGTTTGAACTATCATTCAATTTGTCTGCAGGCGGATTCCTCAAGAAGCGGAAAAACAGAGACAGGGTTCCTGCGTATTTGGTGGGCAGTTGACGCCTCACCCCTCTCAAACATTATTAAAATAGAGCGCTAAAGACAAGCTTGTTTGAGAGGGGGACACAGGGGGTGAGCATCTTGGGAGCAACTATAAGCAAACAAAAGTGGGAAAAACAGGGCCGGCTTTACTACTCGGCAGCGCTGATTTATGATATAAATAGCGCTATTATAACGGGGGTCGGGCTGTAATTATGGTGGCGAAAGAGGCAGCGTATCCGTCTCAATATGAGACCGAGGTCCTGCTGAAAGACGGCTCAAGAATGCTGCTGCGGCCGATACGGCAGGACGATACTGAACGCTGGCTTGCCTTCTACCAGCGACAAAGCGAGCAGACCAAGTACCTGCGTTTTCAGCGCGACCCGGGTGAGATGGGGCTGGAAGACGCCCGGCGTTTCTGCACTGTGGACTATAAAAATACCTTTGCTCTGGTCGGTGAGGTGCAGATAGGGCAGCGCCGGGAAATCATCGCCATCGGGCGCTACTACCGGCTGCCCAACAAGCGTTCGGCGAGGGTCGTCTTCGCCATTGAGGATGCCTACCACGGCAAGGGGATTGGCACCAGGCTCATAGAATGGCTGGCCAACGCGGCCCGCGACAACGGCATCGCCTTTTTTGAAGGGGACGTGCTTGCCGAAAACGAACGCATGATGGCGGTGCTCAAGGACTACGGCTTCCATATTGACAGTGAATTGAAGGGTGGCGTCTACCACGTCACCATTCCCATCGCCAGGAGTCGCCGGGTGGAGAGGAAGGAAGCGGAGAGGGAGCGCCTGTCAACAGTCGCTTCCATACGCCATGTTCTGGCGCCGCGCTCTGTGGCGGTGATAGGTGCTTCAAGACAGCCGGGCAGCCTCGGGCAGCTCGTTTTTCAGAATATCATGGAGGGCGGATTTACCGGTGTCGTTTACCCGGTGAACCCGAAGGCGGACGCCATAATGGCGGTGAAGGCCTATCCTTCCATACTTGATGTGCCCGGAGACGTTGACCTGGCCGTAATCATCGTGCCCACGCCGCTGGTGGCCAAAGTGGCGGACGAATGCGGGCAGAAGGGCGTCCGGGCTATCATCGTCATCACCGATGGGTTCAGGGAGAGGGGGCCGGAGGGGGCCGCCCGCGAGGAAGAGCTGCGCGATATTGCGCTGGGCCACGGGATGAGGCTTGTCGGCCCGAACTGCATGGGCCTGATAAACACTGACCCTGAAGTGAGGCTAAACGCCTCTTTTTCCAGCATCTACCCGCCCCGCGGCAACGTCGCCTTTTTATCGCAAAGTGGTGCCATGGGGCTGGTCATTCTGGAGTACGCCAATGAGCTGAATATGGGCATCTCCGGGTTCGTCAGCGTGGGCAATCGCGCTGACATCTCTTCCAATGATTTATTGCAGTACTGGGAGGACGACCCGGCAACCAGGGTCATCCTGCTTTATCTGGAGTCGTTCGGTAACCCGCGCCGGTTCAGTCGTATCGCCAAGCGGGTTTCGTCCCGAAAGCCCATCGTCGTCGTCAAGGGCGGCAGCACGCTGGTCGGCTCCCGCGCCGCCTCATCACACACCGGCGCCCTGGCGACCCCTGAAGTGGTCTCGGACGCGTTATTCCGTCAGGCGGGCATTATCCGTGTTGACAGCATTGGGGAGCTGTTTGACGTGGCCACGCTGCTCTCTCACCAGCCGCTTCCCAAAGGCAAACGACTGGTTATCGTTACCAACGGCGGTGGGCCGGGGATTCTGGCCGCTGACGCCTCGGAGCAGCGGGGGCTGACTCTGCCGGAGCTGTCCTCGGCAACGGCGAATAAACTGCGCCCGCTTATCAAGCGGGATATCAGGGTAGGCAACCCGCTCGACCTCACCGGCAGCGTTACCCCGGAGGAGTTTGAAGGTTCGTTGAGGATAATGGTTGAAGATGATAATGTTGATGCTGTCCTGGTGGTGTTCGTGCCGGCGGCAGTGGTGGACTCAGCGCTGGTGGAAGAATACATCCGCCGTGTCAGCCCCCTTTATCAGCGACGCGGCAAGCCCCTGCTCGCCTGTTTCATGGGGCAGCGGGGGTTCAAAGCCAGGCTGGGCAAGGCAGGCAGTTATGTGCCCTGCTATCCATTCCCGGAGGATGCCGTCTCGGCGCTGGCCAGGGCTGTTGAATACCGCGAGCTTAGGGAAAAGCCCAGGGGCGCCGTGCCGCGTATCAAGGGCATCAGGCGGGAAAGAGCACGCCATATCATTGAGAAGGCGATGGGCCAGAACAAGCAGAGGCCGTTCTGGCTGCCGACCGATAAAATTGTGGAGTTGCTTGACTGTTATGGCATACGTATCGTCGGCACCACAGTTGCCAGGAGTGCCGATGAGGCTGCCTCCCTCGCAGCAAAGACTGGCTTCCCGGCGGTGGTCAAACTGAATTCGTCCACCATCACGCACAAGACTGATGTCGGCGGCGTGATGCTTGACCTCAATTCCGAAGGCGAAGTGAGGGGCGCATTCAAAACCATAAAGGATAAGCTGACGGCTATCGGGCGTGAGTCCGAGATGGAAGGCGTCGCCGTCCAGCGTATGATAACCGGCGGTGTGGAAATCATCGCCGGCGTCACCCAGGACCCGACTTTTGGACCGCTCATTATGTTCGGTCTGGGCGGCGTACAGGCCGAGCTGCTGAAGGACATTGTGCTCCGTTTGCACCCGCTGACCGAACTTGATGCCAGCGAGATGGTCAGCTCAATCAAAATGGCCAGGATATTTGAAGGCTTCCGGGGAGCGCCGCCCAGCGATGTTCAGGCAGCACAGGATTTGCTTCTCCGGCTATCGGCCATGGTGGAGGATATTCCCCAGATAGCAGAACTGGACTTCAATCCGGTGAAGGTGATGGCAAAAGGGGAAGGGTACTGGGTGGTTGATGCCAGAATCAGCCTGAAATAAGGACTGCCTCTCCATTTGCTGCCTGGCCGGGAAATCTGATATAAATTAAATAGCAATGGCAAAGAGAATGAGAATAGTCAAATGGCTGCTGCTGGCCTTAATACCGGTAATGGTAGTCGGGCTCCTCTCCGGCTGTGGCGAGAAGAAAACAGAGGAGTCAAAGTACGGCTTTATGCCGGTGGAGAAAATAGAGGTCAAAGTTAACGGGGAGTTTACCATTTCCCGGGGATTTGACCTGACTTCAGGATACGTCTGGCGGGAAAAATACGATGAAACAATGCTGGAGTTGTTGAAGAGCGAGGTTGATACCGAGACCAAGGAAGACGGCACCATTATTCTGTACCAGGTCTTCCAGTTCAAGGCAAAACAAAAGGGCGACACGCAGGTATTTCTGGCTCACATAAGGTCATCCCTGGGAGGCGATGAAATCCGCACCCAGGAGGTTTTTAATATTCACATAAAGTAAGCGGCATTACCGGGTCTGGAAAGATTTTCCCAGCTTTTTCTGCACCAGTTTCACCACGTCCACCGGATACATGGCCACGTCCACGCCAGCTTTTTGAAAAGCGCTTATCTTGCTTCTGGTGGTCCCCATTTCGCCGTGTACGATGGCTCCGGCATGACCCATGCGCTTCCCCTCCGGCACGCTGTGGCCAGCGACATAGGCGACCACCGGTTTGGTCATCTTTTCGGCAATGAAACGGGCAGCATGCTCCTCCTGTGTGCCACCCACCTCGCCGACGGTGATGACCAGGTCTGTGCCCGGGTCGGCATCAAAGAGACGGAGCAGTTCGGACAGGCTGGTGAACGGTGCCGGGTCAGCCCCCATGCCGATGGCTGTGCTCTGGCCCAGACCGGCGGCGGCGAGGTCAACGCCGATTTCATAGGCAAGGGTGCCGCTGCGCGAAATAACGCCGATGCGTCCGGGCTGGAACATGTTTCCGGGCATGATGCCCATCTTGGCTTCTCCCGGAGTGATGATGCCCGGGCTGGTCGGGCCCAGAAGCCACACACCGCGCCCGGCGGCACGGGCTTTTATCTCCATGGCGTCATGTACCGGGACGTGCTCGGTGACCACCACAATAAGCCTGATACCGGCGTCTATGGTCTCAAGGGCAGCGCCTTTAACCGCCGCCGGCGGCACAAAGAAGACGGACGCCTCCGCGCCGCGTTCGGCAACGGCCTGTGCCACGGTGTTGTAGACCGGCACCCCCTCCACCTCTTCGCCACCCTTTCCCGGGGTCACCCCGGCCACGATATTGGTGCCGTACTCCAGCATCCATTTCGTCTGGGCCTGGCCCACGCGACCGGTGATGCCCTGCACCAGCACCCTGGTCTTGCCGTCCAGCAGTATGCTCATCTGCCCCCTCCAAGGCGCTGGAAAAGGTGTGCCATGCACTGCTCCGTGGCCACATCGGTGACCACCTCAACTCCGCCACCTCGCAGTATCTGACGGGTCTCCTCCTGGCGGTTGCCCATGACCCGGGCAAAGACGGGAATATCTGTCGGGTGAGACTGGAGGAAGCGGACGATTCCCTTGGCCCCCTCGTGAATAGGATTGATGCCACCGAGGAGATTGATAAACACGGCCTTCAGGCCCTTCTTCTGCATGACCAGTTCCATCACCTGGTAGAGAAGCTCTTCCGAGATGCCGCCGCCCGTTTCCAGAAAGTTGGCCGGGCGGTAACGCTGGTTGATGATGTCCATGGTCGCCATGCCCAGCCCGGCCCCGGTGGAGATGATGCCGACCTCGCCATCCAGC
>VGOH01000028.1 GCA_016875955.1 Chloroflexota bacterium | reverse complement strand
TGAGCTGGTAGCCGTCAATCACGCCTCTCATCAATGACTCGTAGGTCTCCTCGGTGCTGAGCGTGACCACGGAGGCTCCCATGTCACTGAAAATCTTGCCGTCATCGCCGGCGGTCCTGAGCTTCAAGCCCTTGATGTCAGCGGGCGTTTTGAGCTCTTTGTTGCTGCTGATGAACATCTCGGGCACGGTCACGAACCCGGGGCCCTGGAACACCTTGTAGTCCTTGGTCATCTCCTGCAGGAGGGCTACGCCCTCGTTCTGCATCCAGAAGTACTGCTCGGTGGGGGAGAGGCCGGCAATCTGGAAGGTGAACAGGTTGCAGCCCGGGCCGAAGCGGTCCATCCAGTACATGGTGCAGGTGGTGGCGAAGTCAAGCACGCCATCCTTGATGCCGTCAAGCTCAACCATGGACGGGACAATCTCGCCGCCGCTGTGCGGGGGCATTATGATCCGGCCGCCGCTGGCGATTTCAAGGTTTTTCTGAAACTTGGCCACTCCCTGGCAGAAGGTGGAGCCGGCGCCGGCGTGACACTGGGCAACCAGGTTCCATACCTTAGCCGGTTGGGCTGGAGCTGGCGCAGGCGCCGGGGCTGGAGCGGGTGTTGGAGCGGGGGCTGGTGCCGGCGCCGGGGCTGGAGCTGGTGTGGGAGCGGGTGTGGGGGCCGGGGCCGGAGCTGGAGCGGGTGCAGGCGCCGGAGCTGGTTTGGCACAGGCACCAGCAATGAGGCTGGCAATAACCAATAGAGACAATAGTCCTAAAAGTATCGCTTTTTTCACTAAGTTCTACCTCCAAAATGATTAAAATACAGCACTAACCGGCATCATGGTTGTAACTGAATTCAATCACCTCCTTTATTAAGAATTTCTGTTGATGAACCGAACGCATGTTTAATGGTATTATCTTTTCGTTATTAAGGTACTCCTGTGCACTTATATTATAAATATCAGATTAGATTAAACTCTAAACCAAACAAAAGCAGTTTTGCAAATTTTATAATATATAAGTTACTATACAATAATATCTGGATTAGGAATTGTCAAGACTCAAAGCCATTCTGATTGTTTTTTATTATAGCACGACAAATCATCAATAACTACATATGGCAACATTATTTTTATAAAAAAATACTAGTCGGAGTAAACTTTTATGCGCTACAAGCACTGGCTGGGGTTAGGCGCTGGCCTTGTCCTCGGCTTAATCTTTTTGGTCGCGGGCACAGGGAAGGCGCTGGCCCAGGCGGAACTTTTTGAGACGCCCTTTCTCAACTATCTCGACTTTCTAAACCTGGAACAGGTCAGGCTGTTGTTCCATGGGCTTCCCTACGTAGAAATTGTCATCGGTTTATTTCTGGTTACAGGCTTTGCCATGAAGCTTGTGGCCGCTTTTTCCTCATTGTTAATCGCTGCTTTCATCACCAGCAATACCTGGTTCATCACCCACGGCATGGGTTTTGAGCCGTGCTCATGCCTGGGCATTTTTTCCAGGTTATTGCAAAATCAGCTGTCCACGCAGCAATCACTCTATCTGGATATAACCATGTTAGCTCTGGTGCTGGTTACCCTTTTCTGCTATCAGCGCCGTTTCACCGATATTTATCCCTGGTTCATGAATAAAGAATGAAGCATGATATATTATTTCTTTCATTTATATACGGTTAGTCCGTCTGCCTCTAACGATTTGATATAATCCTGCCTTAATTCCGGTATGAGCGGCAATCCTTTAAAACTGGTGGGGATTTTGGCAAAGCGGACAAAGTCAGGCCGGAAACCCTTGGTCACTCTTTGGCGGGCCCTGTTTTTAAAATTGGCCTCTAATTCATGGCGTTTAGCGGCTATCTCGTCGCTTAGTTCAACGGTAACGCAGCAGCTGTCCTCATGTTCGCTCTCCACGCGCAGGCCTACCACCGCCAGCCGGAACTGCTCGGCCTTGACCTGGAAATCCTCGATTAATACCTTGGCCAGCTCGGCCGCGATTTGGTCGCAGGCATAATTAGCCCCACCCCGGATGAGAAGAGCCGAATCTCTGGTCACCCAGTAATAGTCCAGCTGCCCATCGTCTTTATTCGTCAAGGCAAAGACGATATCCCGTAAGCCAGTGTACCAGCCACTCTGGAAGACAGATTTGGTGGCGGCAACATCGCTTACATAGTGGCTCATGATATTGGCCCCCTGTGTGACCAGATAACCGGGCTCTCCCACATCGCAGGGTGCAAAATAGGACTTGTTTTCCGGGTCAATGGCTTTGACCACCTTGACCCGTGTCAGGGGGGAATGTTCCCGGCCGATGTAATAGCCGACCGTTTTTTCGTCCTGATATTTATGAGACCAGCCGGCCTTGAAGGCCTTCATCAGTCCGCTTGGTGGCAGTGTCCTTGGTGTGGCCATAACCTGCAGGCAGGTCTCAGTTGAGCCGAAGCGGACAATGGGCAGGTGGTTGCTTAAGCTGGTGACGCGTTGCACCGTGGTCGGGCCGACTGGTGCCGAACCAATCATGATTTCAGTCTGGCCGAGCGCTTCTTTTAATGCTCCTTTCTCAACAGGTAGTTCCGAGCGGGCGGAGAGTTCTTCCAGAAAATCAAAGTGCCGGGAGACCATGGGGGCAATGAGCAGGTCGCGTTTTTCCCGGGCGGCAGCCACCAGTATCCGCCAGTAAAGAGTCGCATAACGCTGTACGAGGTGGATTTTGGTTCCGCTGTGCCGCATCCCCCAGTCCAGCAATGCTGAGGAGTTAGCGTGGTGCAGGGGATTGACCAGCAGTAAATCAAGCCCGGTATTTTCTGATACGTCAAAATAGCGCTCGAAAGTCAGCTTGTTGGCCAGGTAGCTCCGGTAAGGCAGACTGACACCCCTCGGTTTGCCGGTGGTGCCGGAGGTGAAAATCACTATTTTTTCGTCATCGTAACCAAGCTGAGAATAAGCAGTAAACCGAGCCTTCTTGTACGTTTCAATTTTTTCCGCTTCAAGCGCCAGTTTGATGGCTGGGCTGGCTTTAACAGTCTCCACCCGGCTGGCGAACTCCTCGTCGAAGATGAGGAATCTGGCCCCGGTTATCTCGGCCTTGCTGATAACACGTTCATCATCGTCTGCCTGCCAGTTAATCGTCACCGGGACGCTTCCCACCAGAATGGCCGCCAGGCGAAAGGCCGCATCATACAGGTTATTGTGGGAAAAGCAGTGCAATACCCTGTCTCCTTTGGCCACGCCCTGTTCGGAGAGATAGGCAGCTCCAGCACAGGCCAGGTTCCAGAACTCCCCCCTGGACAATGCCCTCGACCGAATGGTCTTGCCATCAAAGGAATAGAATTTTAAAAAGGGCTGTTTCCGGTCCCGAAAAGCTGTCCGGTACTCTTCCAGGGGAGATGAATGGGGGCTTAAAGAGGTAACGGGTTCCCCGGTGCTTAGCAGATATAACCCTGTTTCTTTATCATTCATCGCCTTCTCGCATTCTATACTGTCGGTATGATAGAGGGTATGGCGAACTCGCCGTGGCCTAAGACCTCGGCTCTGGTCAATTTGCCGGAAGCGACCTTAATTATCTCTCTGAATATGCGGTCGCCGATACCCTGAATTGACTCCTTACCTTCTATGATAGCTCCGGCATTTATATCCATATTATCTCTCATTCTGGCATAGAGGGTGCTGTTAGACGAAACCTTGATAACCGGGGCCACCGGCGTGCCAATGGGGGTGCCTCTGCCGGTGGTAAAGACGATGATTTGAGCTCCGGCCGCCAGAAGGCCGCTATTGCATACTACGTCGTGCGCGGGCCCGTCCATCATTATCAGGCCTTTCCGGTCTGGCTTCTGAGCGAAATCAACTACCTGCACCACCGGTGTGGTGCCGCCCTTGAGTATGGCCCCCAGTGATTTTTCTTCCAGTGTGGTCAGCCCACCGGCGATATTGCCCGGCGAAGGCTCCGCCCCCCGCACATCAAGGCCCAGCACTTTCATGCTGGCATAGGTGGCGGATATGGCGGCGCGGGCTTGATTTCTGGTCTTTTCATCGGACGCTCGTCGGGCGAGGACTTCCTCCGCCCCTATCATCTCCGGTGTTTCGGAGAAGATGACCGTCCCATGCTCGGCCACAATCCGGTCCGAGGCCACACCGACAGCGTTATTGGCCGTTATGCCGGAAATGGCATCGGAGCCGCCGCAGTTCAGGCCCACGACTAATTCGGCAACGGCCACCGGCTCTCGTTCGGCGGAGGCGGCCTCTGCCACAAGCTGCCCGGCCAGTTTGGCGCCTCTGTTTACACTCTTGGTGGTGCCACCGGTTTCCTGGATGTTAAGCATCTCAAACCTCTGGTGGTAACCGGACAACCTTTCGGCCACCAAGTCCAGATTCAGCTGTTCACACCCCAGCCCGACCAGCAATACGCCGGCAACATTGGGGTTGGCGCAGAAGCCGGCCATGGTCCTGAGCATGAGCTCCTGCTCCTCACCTATATGGCCGCAGCCGTGGCGGTGGACCGCGCTGACGGTGCCGACAACCTGCTTACTAATCATCTCCGCCACCGCGGCGGCGCAAATGGTGGTGGGGAAAATCAGCACGTGGTTGCGCACGCCCACGGCACCGTTTTGCCGTCGATAGCCCATAAAGTTTATGACCATTTGCTGCCGTTTCCTAGCAGCACTATACACTCTCCCTGACGGTGTAATCAAGTTAAGATTGAAGGGATACTATTTGCATGTGGTCGTTCTTTTACTCACCCCCTTGGTCCCCCTCTCAAACAGGTCTGTCTTATGCGCTCCATTTTAATCATGTTTGAGAGGAGGAAAGGATTGGAGAGGGGGCGGAGCCCCCTCTCCTCTAGACTCCCCTCTCCAGCCAATTATGCCTGTGGTTTCTTGCCAGTGATTCTGGCTGGAGAGGGGCCAGGGGTGAGACATGAACTGCTACCCAAAGGCAAATAAAACCATTGAAGACAAGCGAACGGCAGAAGATATGGATTCGCGTTGCAAACAGATGTCCTTTGGATTAGAATGCTAAAACTAGGTGCGGAGGTTACAGCTCATGAGACTGAAAGATAAAGTCGCGGTGATTACGGGAGGCGGCTCGGGCATCGGGCTGGCCATCACCCAGGCTTTTAGCGCCGAGGGGGCGATTGTGGTCATCGCGGCGCGCAATGCTACCAGACTCAGGGAAGCAGCCGACGCTGTCAATGCCAGTGGGGGGAGAGCCAAGGCAATACCGGCTGATATCAGCGACGAAGGGCAGGTCAGGAAAATGGTGGCCCGGACCCTTACCGAATATGGCAGGATAGATATCCTGGTCAATAATGCCGGCATTCCCGGCCCCACTGCCAGGATAGTAGATATGGAACTGGCCAAATGGAACGAGGTGCTGGCCATAAACATAACAGGGATGATGCTCTGTTCCAGGGAAGTGCTGAAGGACATGATGCTGCGGAAGAGCGGCAACATCATCAATATCAGTTCCGTGGGCGGGATGTCCGGTTTCCCGATGAGGAGCCCGTACTGTGTTTCCAAGATGGGGGTCATTGCTTTCACCGAGACGCTGGCCATTGAGGCCGGGGAGTACAATATCCGTGTGAACTGTATCAGCCCGGCCGCGGTCAGGGGCGACCGCATCTTCAACGCGGCTAAGGCCAAGGCTGAGGCACTTGGCGTTGACCGTGAGGAAGTGCTGGCCAGGCTGATTAAAGATTTTTCCCTTAAGAGGTTTATTGAGCCAGCGGAGGTGGCAGCAGCGGCTGTTTTCCTGGCCTCAGATGAGTCAAGTGCCATAACCGGTCATACCCTGGCGGTAAACTGCGGGATGCACATTTCGCACTACTAGGATTTATAAGTTAAAGGAGAACCCGGGTGATGAAGCGGGGGGAACGCAAAATTATACGTACTACCACATGGTCGGCGGGGCCCGGCTGCCACGGTGGCTGCGGGGTGCTGGCACACATTGAGGATGGCAGGCTGGTCAAGATTGAAGGCGACCCGGAGCACCCGTGGAATCAGGGCCGGCTCTGCGCCCGATGCCTGGCCATGACCCAGTATGTGCACCACCCCGACCGGTTGACCCGTCCCCTGAAGAGGGTGGGGGAGAGGGGAGAAGGCAGGTGGCAGGAGATTTCCTGGGACGAGGCCTTTGACCTGATAGAGAAAAGGCTGAAAAAAATCCGGGAGGAGTTCGGCCCCGAAAGCGTTATCTTCTCCATGGGCACGGGCCGGGACATCGGGCCCTGGATATGCATGCTGGCCTACGCCTACGGCAGCCCCAACGTCATGTTCGCCCTGAGCGGCATCGCCTGCTACAGCCCCAGAATTGCCGCCGTTGATACCATTCAGGGGGACTATTGCATACTAGACGCCGCACAGTGGTTCCCCAAACGCTACGATGACCCCAGATATAAGGTGCCAAAGTGCATAGTAATCTGGGGCTACAATATCCCGGCCTCGTGTCCGGACAACGTCTTCGGGCACTGGATTATCGACCTTATGAAGAGGGGCACCGAGATTATTGCCATCGACCCCAGGCTGTCCTGGTTCGTCTCCCGGGCAAAGAAATGGCTCCAGCTCCGGCCGGGAACAGATGGGGCTCTGGCCATGGGCTTCCTCAACGTGATTATCAATGAGGGCCTTTATGACCGGGCCTTTGTGGAGAAATGGACCAATGCGGCTCACCTCATCAGAAGCGACGCGGCAAAACTACTCCGGGAGAGCGACCTTGTGGACAGCGGTTCGGCGAGCAATTTCGTGGTGTGGGACATGGTGAGGGGAGCGCCGGCAGTCTGGGATGCCACAGAGCTGGACTATAAACAGGCGGGCGTGAAGCCGGCCCTGGAGGGAGATTACGAAGTCCGCCTTGCCAGCGGAGCGAAAGTGCCGGTTAAAACAGTCTGGTCCGCCTTCTGCCAGCAGGTAGGGGAGTACCCGGTAAAGCGGGTCTCCGAAATCACCTGGGTCCCGGAAAAAGACATTGTGGAAGCGGCAAGGTTTTACGCTGAAAGCAAGCCGGCAGCTATACACTGGGGCGTGCCCATTGATATGACGCCGGCCATCACGCCCACCGTCCAGGCAATCGCCAACCTGTGGTGTCTCACCGGTAATCTGGATGTGCCCGGGGGGAACGTGATTTCCCGTTATGCTTTTGATGCCGTGGCCTACGCTCTGCCCGGAACCAAAGGGGTCATCAAGTTGAAGTCCAAAGAGGCAGACAGTAAGAGGATTGGCGCTGACCGTTATGGCCCCCTGAACAGGTTTATCTGGCGGGCGCAGACGGACCTGGTTCTGGAGCAGATTTTCACCGGGAAACCCTACCCCATCAAGGGCATGTGGATACAGACCTGTAATCCGGTGGCCGGCATTGGCCTTGACCCTAAAAAGTGGGTTGAGGCGTTAAAGAAGCTCGACTTCGTGGTGGCCGTTGACCTTTTCATGACGCCCACGGCGCAGCTGGCTGACGTGGTGCTGCCGTCGGCCACTTTTCTGGAAAAAGACGGCCTCAGGAGCTGGTGGGTGCCCCTGCAGAGCATAAACAAGGCCATGACTGTCGCCGAATGCAAGCCCGACGTGGAAATCAACTTTGAGCTGGCCCGGAGGTTTGACCCGGATTTTCGCTGGCAAAGTATTCATGAACTTTATGATGAGATTATAAAACCTGCCGGCATGACCTATAAGGAATTGCAGGCGAAAGGCTGGGCTTTTCCGCCGGAGGGCCACCCCAGCACCCCGTATCATCGGTTTGAGAAGGGGCTGCTGCGCCCGGACCGGAAACCGGGGTTTCAGACCCCGTCGGGCAGGATTGAGCTGTACTCTTCGATTCGTGAAGAATGGGGGCTGGAGCCCATGGCCCATTATGAGGAGCCGCCGTTTACGCCGGTCAGCCAGCCAGAGCTGTATAAAAAGTACCCGCTGATACTGTCAACGGGTAGGCGTTCTCCAGTGTATTTCCATGCCGAGCACCGGAATATCCCCTGGCTGCGGGAAATCGACCCCGACCCGGTGATTGAAATCCATCCCGATACCGCGAAGTCGCTGGGCATCGGCGATGGGGAATGGGTCTGGGTGGAAAACTGGCTGGGCAGGTGTAAATTCAAGGCCAAGATCACCCTGGTGGTGCCGACCTGGATGGTCATGGCCACTCATGGCTGGTGGTTCCCGGAAAAGCCCGGGGCAGAGCCCTCGCTGTACGGGGTATGGGAGTCAAACGTGAATCAGCTCATCCCCATGAGCTTTCAGGGCAAGGACGGCCTGGGCGCCCCGATGAAGCATCTGCTCTGCCAGGTCTATAAAGCCAGCAGCAGTGAGGAGACAGGAAATGCCTAAACAGCCTCAATACGGTCTGTTGATAGATTATGAATACTGCACCGGCTGCTACGCCTGTCAGGTTGCCTGCGCCCAGGAATACAAATGGCCCGCCGGTATGGCTGGCATGCGGGTAATGGAAGTGGTTCAGAAGTTGCCGCATGATAAGGCATATCTCACCTACCTGCCGTTCCCCACCGAACTGTGTGTCCTGTGCGCGTCCCGCACCAGTAAGGGTCTCCAACCTGCCTGCGTGCAGCACTGCATGGCCGCCTGCATGAAATACGGACGGATTGAAGAGTTAGCCAGGGAAATGGGCAAGAAGCCCAGGATGGTGCTCTGGGTGCCACGGTCATAACTGCTGAGTTATAAGCAAATATTTTAGCTGGTAAAACAGACGCGCTGAAGCGAGTTCGGTGCCCGGGAAAACCAGCTCTACCACAAATCTCAAACGAAGCAGAGCAACCGTTTGGGGTTTTCAATCATAATGGTATTTATCTGTTCCTGGCTCATGCCTTCCCGCAGCATCGCTGGAGTTACGTACTTGGAAATATGGGCAAATCCCCAGCCACCGTAAAGGGTTCGCCAGGACTTGGGCCAGATATCTTGAGATATCAGAATTCGCTCAAGGTGCCCGGCCTCAATGAGCTGCATGATTTCATGAATGCGCTGTACGTCATTCGGCAGGTTAAGGTCTGTCTGCCCGTAAAGCGATAAAGGCACGTGGCCTTCCCATCCAAAACAATCATATTCAACGTAGCAACCTGCTTTGGCGACCTGACAGCGCACGTTGTGGTCGCGGATTCTTAATTCGGTGTGGCTCATAACGGTGCGGGACAGGTCGGCCCCGGCATCTTTCAGTATTTCAATTATTTCCAGTACTGATTTGTTATTTATGCGCCCCGGATGTATGTCCAGTGGTGCTCCGGTAATTCTCTGAGCGTGGGCAGCGGCGCGGATGGACTTCCTTTCATTATCATGCAGAGGCCATGAAGCGCCAATTTCTCCTATAAGTCCAGCACGTATTCCCGTATCGCCTACTCCGATATTAATATCCCGCACAATTTCCTCTGTAATCTCATCCTCAGTCCGGTCCGACATATCGGGAGGCTGACAGCGATGAACCATGTAGCCCGACCCCATAATTACGTTAAGGCCCGTAGCCCGGGAAATGCGCACCATTGCCTGGGGGTTGCGACCAAGGCCGATGCAGGAGGCATCAACGATGGTGCTGCCGCCAGCTTTTTTGAAGAGCATGGCCTCATGTATAGCTTCCTGTTCGTCAAATGACTGGCAGTTATCCAGGTTTTCAGAAGGGTGATATCTAAGCCAGCTGAGGATTTCCATACTGACCGGTTTGTAGGCCAGAGCCTTTTCCTCAGGGTCGACAGGCTCGGAGAAGTTAAATTTTGCATCGCAGAGCAGGTGCTCATGTGGCAGCGTAACCCCGAGGTCTGCTCCATCAATCCATCCCAGCACAGTTTGGGCTTTACCAGCGAACTTTGATGTTGGCATATCTTCTTGGCCTCCTTTTTAGACCAGCACAGGAATATGTTTCCTTGGGCAGTTCTCTACTTTGACTTTCTAATTATAGGATAATACCGCATAAGTTTTGAATATGTGAAATTTGATTACGGGATGGCAGTTGGCCGGGGAATATCAGGTCAGCCATGAACCAGTGAGCCGGGCTTTTGTTGGCGCAGGCGTATTTTCGGCCCAGAGGCATCAGTTTTATGATATACTGCTAATGCAAATTCTGGGGAGGTGAGCAGTAATGCCGGCGGAAGAATTCTGGGGTGTCATCGGGGCCTATGGTGCCCAGATATGGCCCGCCCAGCTGATTTTCTTCGTCATCGCCATCGTGCTCATCGCCTGGCTTTTTCTTAAACCCGGCAGGTTACCAAACTTGATGGTCAAACTGTACTTCGTTCTTTCGTTTGACTGGATTGGGATTGTTTTCTTCATGCTCTTCTACAGCGGAAATTCCGGTCGGGTAAGCAGTTACTTTTTAGGCTCACTGTTTGTGATTGTGGCACTCCTGTTCGCGGTGGATATCTACAGGCAGAAGATGCTTTTCCGTCTGCCGGAAGCCATCTGGCAAAAGTGGGCCACCTTAATCCTGACGCTGATGGCGTTTTGCTATCCTCTGTTCAGTATTGCATCTGGACACTATTTCCCCAGGTTGCTTTTCCCCGGCACTCTACCGTGCCCAACGACGGCACTGGCGTTGGTTCTGTTGACCACGGCTCTCCCCCGCGTGGACAAAATCATCTACTTCATCCTGCTGTTCTATGCTATCCCGTTTCCGCCCTTCGTCCAGATTCCCAGATACGGCGTTTACGAGGACATAATCATGCTGGGCATCGGCATATATAGCCTTATTATGCTGGTGCTGCACTGGAGGGAGAAGCCGGCACCCGGCGACTGACCCGCCCTATAACTCTCAGCGGGCTACCTGTTGGCGGTTTAGCCTTTTGACGATTTCAGGTCGTGCAATTTTTTAGCCTTGGCGGCAATATGTTCAGCAGAGACCTCAAACTCCTTGACCAGTTCCCACGGTGAGCCGGAATCGCCGAAGCGGTCCTGCACGCCAATCATGCCCACGATAACCGGCGTGCCGTAAACCTTTTCCGAGCGTCCGATGGCAGCGGCCACCAAGTTACCCAGTCCGCCCACCTGGTGTTCTTCCGCGGTGACCACAACGCCGCAGTCTCTGGCGGCCTGCTCAATGGCCCTGGCATCGAGAGGCTTCACCGTGTGCATGTTTAGCACCCTGGTCTCAAGGTTATACTCCCGCTTCAGTATCCAGGCGGCTCTCATGGCTTCCACCAC
>VGOH01000027.1 GCA_016875955.1 Chloroflexota bacterium | reverse complement strand
AGGGGGCATCATTGTTGAAGTCAGCCGCATGAACCGGATTCTGGAGATTAACACCGCCGACCGCCGGGCGGTGGTTGAGCCCGGAGTGGTCAACCTTGATTTGCAGAACGCCCTGGCGCCTCTGGGCTATTTTTATCCGCCCGACCCGGCCAGCCAGAAAAGCTCCACCATGGGGGGCAACATTGGCGAGAACGCCGGCGGCCCGATGTGCCTCCGCTACGGGGTAACCGCCAAATACGTCTGCAGCATAGAGATTGTCCTCGCCGATGGCGAGGTGATAAACGTCGGCGATTACGTTGAGGATTTCCCGGGCTATGATTTAAGGGGGGTGTTCATTGGCTCGGAGGGAATGCTGGGCGTGGCCACAAAGTTGACCCTGCACATCATCCCCAAGCCGGAAGCGTCACGGACCATGCTGGCCATCTTTGACCGCCTTGAAGACAGCAGCCAGGCCGTCGCTGACATTATTGGCGCCGGTATAGTGCCCGGAGCCATTGAGTTGCTGGACCAGAATATGTGCCAGGTAATCGAGCAGAGTGTGAAGGCTGGATATCCCACCGATGCCGCTGGCATCCTGCTGATTGAAGTCGCCGGGCTCGCCGATACATTGGAGAAGCAGGTACAGGAGATATCACAGTTCTGCCAGAAAAATAAAGCGCGGGAACTGCGTATTGCCCAGACCAGCGCGGAACGCGATGCCCTCTGGAAAGGCCGCCGCGGCGCCTTCGGTTCGGTGGCCAGAATCTGCCCTCCTTACATAGTCTGCGACGGCACTGTCCCCCGCGATAAGCTGCCGGCAGCACTGCACAAGGTGGGGGAGATTGCTGAGAAATACAAAATACTGATTGTAAATGTGGCCCATGCTGGCGATGGCAACCTGCACCCTCTGATTCTGTTTGACGTCACTAACCCGGAGGAACATAAGGCGGCCAAAAAAGCCGGCGGAGATATCCTGGATGCCTGCATTGCCATGGGCGGCACTATCTCCGGCGAACACGGCATCGGCCTGGAGAAGATAGATGCCATGCGCCATATGTTTGACCCGGCCGATATCGCCGCCATGCGCAAGGTCAAGCATATCTTTGACCCTGACGATATACTGAACCCGGGCAAGATGTTCCCTCCGGAGACGGAAGCACCGCTGCCGGCGAAGGAAAAGGTGGCACACTGATGGCCGATTCCGCTTCACGGGCAAAGACGGATTTTCCCCAGAAACTGGCCAAAATCGTCGGCGACGGGAATGTGCTGACCGGAGAAAAGGCGACCGCGCCATACACGGTTGACGGCATCACCCCGCAGGTGGTTGTTTACCCGGCCTCAAACGGGCAGGTGGCCGATATTATTAAAGAGGCGAATAAATCTCAAATTACGCTGGTGCCGTGGGGTAGCGGCTCAAAGCAGCCGGTCGGACCATGTCTGGAATCAGCGGATGCCGTGCTCTGCCTGAAGAACATGAACCAGATAGCGGAGCTTGACGCCAGCAATTTCAGCGTTCAGGTACAGGCAGGCATGGTCAATGCTGAGCTGCAGAAGCAGCTGGCGGAACAAAAGCTCTTTTTCCCCCTGGACCCGTGCTTTATGGAGACCTCCACCATTGGTGGGGAAATCGCCACCAATGCCAACGGCCCGCGGCGTTTAATGTATGGCACCGTTCGCGACCTTGTTCTGGGCGTTACCGTGGTCACGCCCACCGGCGACATTGTCCATACCGGCGGCAAGACGATGAAGAACGTGGCCGGCTTAGACCTGTGCCGCATGTTCATCGGCTCCCGGGGCACCCTGGGAGTTATCGCCGAGGCCGTGCTCAGGCTTTTCCCTCTCCCTGAAGCCAGCGTGGGCATCTATGCTATCTTTGCCAGTCCCGATGACGCCTTTCGTCTGGTGGGGCAGCTGCTTAACTCGCCGCTGACGCCCAGCGCCATTGAGCTGGCTGACTCTGTGGTCGGGCGAAAAGTGGCCGAGGCTGCAGGCTCCAGCCTCAATGACAGCGAGGTGCTGCTAATCGTCAACTCCGAAGGCACGAAGGGCGACGTTGCGCGACACCGGAAGGACGTCGCTTCCCTCGCCGGGGCCAACAAGGCAAAGGCAACGATGGCCCTTGAAGGCGAAAAAGCCTCCCGCCCCTGGAAGATATATCGTGCTGTTCACCAGACAATGCTTGCTGCCAGCCCGGCCGCGTTACAGGGCAAGGCTTCGGTGCCCATCAGCAAGCTGGGGGACATGCTGCAACGGGTGAAGAGAATTGGCGCCAGTCAGGGCGTGGAAATTGGCGTGACCGCCCAGTGTGGCAGCGGCATCCTCTATGCCTACCTGGTCGATGGGGCCGTTAAAACGGGACGCATCACCAGCGAGTTGAAGCAGGCGGCCGCCAGCCTGGGCGGGTTCTTCCTCATTGAATCGGCACCGCTTTCGTTCCGAAAAGAGTTGACCACACCACCACCGCGCGATGATTATGAAATAATGAAGCGATTGAAAGCTGAGTTTGACCCGAAAAACATCCTGAATCCGGGTCGCACGCCGGGAGGTCGGTACTGATAATGTCCACGGTGGCCGAGGAACTAAGGGAAATATTAGAGAAGTGCAACAAGTGCGGGCTCTGCCTCGCCGGCTGCCCTATCTATAAAGTAACCGGGATAGAATGGACCAGCGCCCGGGGGCGCGTGGCGCTGCTCCGCAGCGCCATCCTTGACGGGAAACTGAAACTATCAGACCTGAATGACCCCATTTTCAACTGCCTGACCTGCAATGGCTGCACGGAGCACTGTCCGCCCGCCGTGCCTACGGGAGACCTCATCTTCCGAGCCAGGCAGGAACTTCTAAAACAAAAAGGGAGCCCCTGGCTACAGCGGCTTCTGTTCCAGAAACTATTGCCCAACCCGGAAAGGCTATACCAGGCCACCAGGCTCCTCAGGCTGGCAGATGTCACCGGCCTTCGTACCCTGGCCAGAAAGACCGGCTTGACCGGACTGATTGGGGATGCCGGCAAGGCGGAAGCCATGGTGCCGAGGGTGCCCGCCAGCAAAGGTCTTGAAGCTATCAGGCGTTCGGTCAAGAAAATTGACAAGCCCAAACACCAGGCGGCTTATTTCGCTGGCTGCTATGCGCCCAATCTGGCGCCGGAAAGGGCGGCAGCCACGGTTCGCGTGCTCAATAAGAACCAGGTGGCAGTCGTCGTGCCTGACTTTGTCTGCTGCGGTCTGCCCGCCGCTGGCTACGGTGATATGGCAGTGGCCAGAGACCTGGCCCGGAAAAATATTGCACTCGCCAGCAAGCTCAAGATGGACGCCATCGTCACGCCCTGCGCCAGCTGCAGCTCGTTTTTAAAGGACTACGCCAAGCTGCTGGCCGATGACCCCGAATGGGCGGAAAAGGCCAAACAATTCGCCGGCAGGGTCAGGGACATCAGCGAGTTCCTGGTTAAAATCGGCCTGAACACCGAGATGGGCAAACTTAAAAGAAAAGTCACCTTCCACGACCCCTGCCACCTCGCCCACTACCAGAAGATAAAAGACCAGCCCCGCGCTATTCTTAAAAGCATACCCGGCGTTGATTTTGTGGAGATGGCGGAAGCGGACATGTGCTGCGGCGCCGCCGGCAGCTACGCTTTTAAAAACTACGATTTATCCCGGAAGGTGCTGGCAAGAAAAATGGGCAACGTGGCCCGGACCGGCGCCGATACCCTGGTATCCAGCTGTCCCGCCTGCATCATGCAGCTCACCTGCGGTGTTGGGCAGCAGAAGCTGCCGGTATCTGTCCTGGAAATCGTGGACCTGCTTGACGAGGCCTATCGCAACGCCAAGGGCAGCCAGTAAACTTGGCCAGCATTTTTCTTATGGAGCGATGCCATGAAAATCGTTATTGCCCCCCAGGGATTTAAGGGGAACCTCACCGCTCTGGAAGTTGCCCATGCCATTGCCGAAGGGGTGAAGCGCATCGTGCCCGATGCAGAGACAGTCCTGAAGCCAATGGCTGACGGCGGCGAGGGAACGGTACAGGCACTGGTGGATGCCACCGGCGGGGAAATGATGACCACGGCGGTCACCGGGCCGCTCCAGGAACGGGTCAACGCCCGCTGGGGCATCTTAAGCGACAAGACCACCGCCGTTATTGAGATGGCGGCCGCCTCCGGTCTGCCGCTGGTGCCACCAGCTAAGCGCAATCCTCTTATCACCACCACCTACGGCACCGGCGAACTGATTCTGGCCGCGCTCAAGCAGGGCTGCCGCAAGCTGATTATCGGCATCGGTGGCAGCGCCACCAATGACGGCGGCGCCGGCATGGCGCAGGCGCTCGGCGCCAGGCTGCTGGACGCCAGCGGCAAAGAACTACCCTTCGGTGGCGCAGCCCTGGCCAGCCTGGAGCGCATTGATATATCACAGATGAACCCACGGCTGGCCGACTTTAAAGTGACGCTCGCCTCAGACGTGAACAATCCGCTCTGCGGGCCGCGCGGGGCTTCCGCCATCTACGGACCGCAGAAGGGCGCCACTCCCGAAATGGTGAAACAGCTTGATGCCGCGCTCTGGCACTACGCCGACGTCATCAAGAGGGACCTTGATATCGACTTCAGGGAGGTGCCCGGGGCCGGGGCGGCCGGCGGGCTGGGTCTCGGGCTGATGGTCTTTCTCAAAGCCAAGATGATGCCCGGAATCGACGTCGTTATCAAGGCCACCAATCTGGTCGCCGATTTAAAAGGCTCTGAAATCGTCTTCACCGCCGAGGGACGCATTGACTGCCAGTCGGCGATGGGCAAAGTGCCCACCGGCGTGGCTATGGCGGCCAAGAAATTTGGGGCCACGGTTATCGCCCTGGCGGGCGAGGTGGCCGACGATTGTCGGGTGGTCTTTGACCAGGGAATTGACGCCGTGCTCAGCATTGCACCGGGGCCGATTACGCTGGACCAGTCCATGGCCAATGCCGAGAAGCTGCTGGCCAATGCCGCCGAATGCGCCATGCGCTTTATCGTCAGCCGGGCCAAGAAATAATAACAACAGGGGAGGGCAAAACCACCTCCTGATTTTAAAGAACTTGGTGGCGAAGGGTCGCTGGTTTGCTTCTGCCGGGATATTTCCTGTAAAATGAGGTAGTCTCGGAGGGAAATGAGTTCAGAAGCATGTTAAATATCCCTGTTCTGGTGCTGAACCAGAGCTATGAACCGCTCACCATATGCCGGGCCAGACGTGCCATCGTGCTGGTTTACCAGGGCAAGGCGGAGATGCTGGAAAACGGCGTTGGCTTTGTCCACACCATCAGCAACAGCTTTGAACTGCCTTCCGTAATACGGCTGGCCTATATGGTGAAGCGCCCCTACCGGCAGAAAAAACTGACCCGCTACGAGGTCTTCAACCGTGATAAATATACCTGCCAGTACTGTGGCAAGGAGACCAGGCAGTTGACCCTGGACCACGTGATTCCCCGCTATCGGAGCGGACAGCATACCTGGGAAAACGTGGTCAGCGCCTGCGTACCCTGCAACCGCCGCAAGGCCGGCAGGACACCACAGGAAGCCGGCATGAAGCTCCTCCGCAAACCGACCCGCCCCAGCGACAACCTCCTCTTCAGCATCCCCTATCACTACCGGCAGAGGCGAGATGAGTGGCAGAAATATCTGCCACAGTGAAAAACCCGCTTAATATGAAACCTGGTTGAGCGGCAGCTCAACGGTCGCTTCGCTTTCCAGCTTTACCAGCACTGTTTCCTTCAGCGGGTTATTACCCACGACGGTGGCGTCACCCATGGCCGTTGATACCTGCTGGCCCATCTTGGGCATCTTTCCCTTCATGGCGCGGTACTGCTCGTTCTCATAGCTCAGACAGCACATCAGACGATTGCAAACGCCGGAGATTTTCATCGGGTTCAGCGGCAGGTCCTGGTCCTTGGCCATTCTGATGGAGACCGGGTCAAAATCAGTGATAAAGCTCATGCAGCATAGGGGACGTCCGCATCGGCCGAAACCACCCATGAGCTTGGCCTCGTCCCTGGTGCCGACCTGCCGCAACTCCACCTTTACCTTAAACTGCTTGGTCAGCCGGCGCACCAGCTCGCGAAAGTCCACCCTTTGCTCGGCGCTGAACAGGAAGGTGAGGCGACTGCCGTCAACATTGTATTCCGCGGAAAGGAGTTTCATCGGCAGCTGGAGCTCCTCAATCATCTTGCCGCACCCGATGAGTGCTTCCTCAGCACTGGCATCAAGCTCCTTGGCACGGGCAACGTCCTCCGGCTCGGCCTTGCGCTTTACCGGCTTGAATGATTCGTTAACCTCATTGGCCGGCACCTGCCTTGGGGCAATGACCACCTTCCCCAGCTCCGTGCCGCGGCTCGTCTCCACGATAACGTAATCGTTGACCTCCAGTTCCAGGCCAGCCGGGTCAAAGTAATAGACCTTGCCCGTCGTCTTGAAGCGCACGCCAACAATCTGTTCAGCCATTGGTTACTTTCACTCCTGCCGTTAAACCTCCACGGCTACCGGCCTTTCCGCCCGGCATATCCAGCATCAGCACTTCCAAGGCTAGCCGTGGATTGGCATTATACTTTAACTGCATTTCCACCGCCTTTATGCTGCCGATACCACCCCTCACCTGTTCCAGGGTATAATGTCCCGCCATATTATGCAATCTGCTCAACTGGTCGATATTGGTCACGCAGTCCGCACAGCCTGTCTTCACCAGCAGCAGGTCACGCCACCAGCCCTGCCAGAGTTCCAGCGTTTCCTGCACCGCTGACCGGCTCTGGGCAAACTGGGCTGCCAGCTGCGCCGCTTTATCAAAACGCTCCTCAGCGTCCGCCCTGATGATGGCATATAAATTTTCCAGCTTCAGCGCCCTCTCCTGCAGCATACGGTCGCTGGCCGCCGCCGTAATCGCCCAGCCCAGACACCCCCTGGACAATCGGGCCAGCAGTCTGGCCTTACCCGGCTCAAGTCCCCAGCGCTTTTGCAGCGCCTCTTCCATTTGCGGCGGAGACATCGGCGTCATTTCCAGACGCTGGCAGCGCGAGACCACCGTCTCCGGCAGCAGCTTCTCGTTCGTGGTCAGCAGGAGGAAGACTATTTTGTCCACGGGTTCCTCCAGCGTTTTGAGCAGGCAGTTGGCCGCCTCAATTGACAGCAGCTCGGCATCCTCAATAATGAATACCTTGCATTTGCCCTCAAATGGCGGCAGGCTGGCCGAGTGCTGCATATCCCGCACCTGGTCGATGCTGATAAGCTTGGCCTCAGCCGCCTCCCCGTTCTGGGCCAGGCCGATTATCTGGACATCGGCATGATTGCCCGCCATGATTTTCTGGCAGGACGGGCACTGCCCGCAGGGCGCTTTCGCCGATTCACAGTTCAGGGCCTGGGCTATATCCAGCGCCAGCGTCATCTTGCCCACGTGAGGCGGGCCGGCAATCAGATAAGCATGGGCCAGTTTCCCACGTTCCAGGCCGCTACGCAAAATAGCAACTGTTTTATCCTGCCCCACTACCTGCCACATGCCAAATCAGACCTCTCACAGTAAATCGCACCGCAGCAAGTCCTCGTATGTCTCCCGGCGGCGAATCAGGCGCGCCTTTCCCGCATTGGTCAGCACGATGGCCGGCTTCTGCGAGGCATTATAATTGCTGGCCATCGCCAGACAGTAAGCCCCGCAATCGGGCACCGCCAGGATGTCACCTGCGGACATGCCGGGCAGGTCAATATCCTTAATCAGAATATCGCCGGACTCGCAGAACTTGCCGGCAATGGTAACCTTTCTCTTCTGACTATCATTCATCCGGCTGGCCGCCACCGCCTCATACCTAGCGCCGTAAATGGCGGGGCGGATATTGTCAGCCATGCCGCCGTCTACGGATACGTAACACCTGACGCCGGGTATCTCCTTGACCACGCCGACCCGGTACAGGGCCACGCCGGCCCTCCCCACGATAGACCGGCCCGGCTCAATGACCAGCCTCGGCAGGCCTAGGTTGTGCTCACGGCACTTCTCTTTTACCGTGGAGACAATTACATCGGCATAGTCAGCCACCGATGGCGCCGGGGTATCAACCGTATACTGGACAGCGAAGCCGCCGCCGACATCCAGTTCCTGAAGCGCAAAACGGTGCTTCAGCTTCATCTCCGCCGCCAGGTCCAGAATAATCCTTATGGCGGCACGGTACGGCTCGACCTCAAATATCTGCGAGCCGATGTGAAATTGCAGCCCGATAAGGTTCAGGTTGGCCGCTGACATCGCCCTGACCACTGCCTCATCAGCGGCGGCCAGAGGAATGCCGAACTTGCTGTCCACGACGCCGGTGGTGATGTGATGGTGCGTATGCGGGTCGACGCCCGGCGTCAACCGCAGCAGGACATCAGGCCTCACACCCCGCTGCCCGGCCAACGCCGCCAGCATCTCCAGTTCCTGAGTATTATCGATAACGATGTGGCCGACCTTCGCTTCCAGGGCCATGCCAAGCTCCTCGGCCGACTTGTTGTTGCCGTGTAAATAGACCTTGGCCATCGGGAAGTCCACGGAACGGGCGATGCTCAGCTCGCCGCCGGAGACAACGTCCAGCCCGAGTCCTGCTTCCTTGAAAATGAGCGCCAGCGCCCGGTTGATAAACGCCTTGCCCGCGTAAACGATGGCCGTTTCCGGGTAGCGCCTGCCGAACTCTTCCCTGAATTCAGCGCACTTCTGGCGCAGCGTCGCCTCATCAAAAACATAGAGAGGCGTGCCGTATTCTTCGGCCAGTGCCACGGTATCGCAGCCACCGATAACCAGATGGCCCTTCCTGCTGACTTCAGCTGTCCGCGGAAACAGTACCAGTCGGGACTTGTTTTGCGGTGCAACCATGCTTCCTCCTGCTTCAATGTTAGCAACGCCTTGCGGCAAAGTCAATTGAGTAAGATACTATTTGCATCTAGTTGTTCTTTTACTCACCCCCTTGCTCCCCCTCTCATCTTAACTCCCCTCTCCAGCCATTAATGCCTGTAGTTTATTACCAGTGGTTCTGGCTGGAGAGGGGTCAGGGGTGAGGTAAGCACATAGCAACCAAAGGCAAATAAAACCTTGAGTAAATCTAACTTGCCATTCACAGGCCACTATGTAATAATTTTTTGAGGCTAAATGTTTAGACGAAAGGAATGGTGACAGCATTCATGGACATCATCGGGGAAGCCTTAAGCCAGGGTCAGAAAGCTCTAAATGAATATGATGCCAAAAGATTCTGTGCCAGCTTTGGCATTCCGGTCTGCCGCGAAGCCCTGGCCAATGACGCCGATGCCGCCACCAAGGAGGCAGTGAGGCTCGGGTTTCCGGTGGTATTGAAAGCCTCCGGGAGAGAGCTCCTGCATAAAACAGAGGTCGGCGGCATTTCCCTGAACCTGAAAAGCCCGGAGGAGGTAAAACAGGAAAGCCGGCGTCTGCTGCGGATACCTGGCAGCGAGGCGGTGCTGGTTCAGGAGATGGTGAAAGGCGAGCGGGAGCTGGTCTGCGGTCTGGTACGCGATGACCATTTCGGCCCCTGCGTCATGTTCGGGCTCGGCGGCATCATGACCGAGGTCTTCCAGGACATCGTTTTTCGCCTGGCGCCCCTGACCATACTGGATGCCCGGGAAATGGTCCAGGAAATCCAGTATAAAAAGCTGCTTGAGCCATTCCGCGGCGAAGCCGCCGTTGCCGTCGATGTGCTGGCCGGCATTCTGGTCAAGCTTGGCGAAATTGGTCTTCAGTACGGGCATATACATTCAATTGATATCAATCCGCTTAAAATCAGAGCTGACGGCCAGCCGGTCGCCGTGGACGCGCTGGTCACCTTGAGCAAAGAGCCCGCCAAGCCAGCGGCTAAAACAGCCCCCAAGAAGGACCTGACCAAGCTCTACAATCCGGAAAGCATCGCCGTGATTGGAGCCTCGGGCACGCCCGGCAAGGCTGGCCATACCGTCCTGAACAATATCCTGGTAAATGGCTATAAAGGCAAGGTCTACCCGGTCAATCCCAGGGGCGGTGAAATCATGGGCGTACCCGTCTGCTCATCAATCGCTGAACTGCCCGACGGCGTTGACCTGGCGGCTATCGTCATCCCCGCTCAGGCCACGGTACAATCGGTAAAGGAATGCCTCGCCAAGGGCGTTACAGCCTTCGTCCTCTGCGCCGGCGGCTTCTCCGAGGTCGACGAGGGTGGCAAGGCGCTCCAGAAGGAACTGACACGCGCCATCGCTGATGCCGGTGCCATTGCCGTCGGCCCCAACACCTCCGGCCATACCTCAACGCCCGCTAACCTCACCACCAGCATTTTCCCGCTGGGCAAGGTCCCGCGGGGCAATGTCTCCTACATCGCTCAGACGGGCAACTTTGCCACTCACACCATGTACTGCATCATCATCGACGAGCATTTTGGGGTGGCCAGGGTGACCGGGCTGGGCAATAAAATTGATGTCGATGAGAGCGATGTCCTTGAATATTACGCCGACGACCCGGAGACAAAGTATATTTTCCTTTATCTGGAAAGCATAAAGCGGCCGGGTCGATTTATTGAAGTGGCGCGCCAGGTTACCCGCCGCAAGCCCGTCTTCCTGCTTATGGGAGGCGTCACCGGGGAGGGGGCCAAAGCATCTGCGACCCATACCGCGTCTATGGCCTCGGACGAGCGCATTCTGGACGGCGCCATCAGACAGGCCGGCATCACCCGGATTTATGAATATTCGCACCTGGTGCTGACCGCCCGGGCAATCTCCTGTATGCCGCTGCCAAAGGGAAACCGAACAGGCTTCATCGCGCCTTCCGGCGCCCTGCTGGTGGTGCTTTCCGACCTCTGCCGTAGGCGGTGGCATCTTGAAATCCCCGAGCTAGAGGAAAAAAACCGAAGGCGTCTTCAGGAGATAAGCCCGGCCTTCGTCCGCATGCGCAATCCGGTGGATATCTGGCCGTCAGTGTTCGAACACGACGTTGAGTTCAGCTACCGAGAGGCCATTGAAGCCCTGATGCAGGATAAAAATATCGATGCCGTGGTGTCAATTCTCATGCTGGCCAGAAACATTGGCATTCCACCCCTGGACTTCCTGGTCAACCTGGCAAAGAAATACCCGGAGAAGCCGCTTTACGTCGCTTTCAGCGCCGAGAGAGAGAACATGGCAATGGCCAAGGCCTTCCTGGAACCAAAAGG
>VGOH01000026.1 GCA_016875955.1 Chloroflexota bacterium | reverse complement strand
ATTCATCGATTTTCAGGCGCCACTGGCCAGAAATAAATTATCCCGTCTGGTCAAAGTCATTGAGTTTTTCGCGGGCCGAAATCACCACCGGTGCTTCAGGGATTTTATCGAGCAGGGTGGTCTGGCCGAAATATTGAAGAAGAATCAGCTTAACGAAGACAAACGAGATTATTGCTATGACCGCCTCATCACCATTATCAGGACGATTAACTCGGAACACCCTGCTTAAGGCACTATTTGCCCATGTTTGTTCTTTTACTCACCCCCTTGCTCCCCCTCTCAAACAGGTTTGTCTCTGGCGCTCCATTTCAATAATGTTTGAAAGGGGGAAAGAATTGGAGAGGGGGCTTTGCCCCCTCTCCTCTCCAGCCATTTATGCTTTGGTCATTGACCGGTGATTCTGGCTGGAGAGGGGTCAGGGGTGAGGCGTCAACTGCCAACCAAAGACAAACAGTACCCTTCTTAAATGAGCTTGCGCTCAATATGCGGCCTGGACTATAATAGAAAGAACTGGCCGGTGTGCAGGGGCTGTCATGGAGATAAATGTTTCCCAGTTGCTCAAAGAGCCAATCGGGTCATCCCGTAAATATAAAGTCAACGAAACCATTGATATTACCGGGGATATAAGCGACTGCGCGGTGAGCGGTGAAGTCAGCTTGCTGAGAACACAGCTCGGCGTTCTGGTCATAGGCGACCTGCACTCTGAACTTGAACTCACCTGCGGTCGTTGCCTGAGCGCGTTCCAGCATCCGCTGAAAATAAGCTTTGAGGAGGAATACCTGCAGACCATTGATATCAACAGCGGACTGCCAGTCCAGCCTGCCAGTGAGCCCGGTTCATTCACCATTGACGAACATCATGTCATTGATTTAACGGAAGCGATACGCCAGTATGCGTTGCTGGCGGTGCCCATGAAGCCATTGTGCCGTGAGGACTGTGCCGGCCTGTGTCAGGAGTGCGGGCATAATCTAAACCGCGGACCATGTGGCTGTCTGGTGCCGACTGTTGACCCGCGGTGGTCAAAATTGATGAATCTGAGATAATTGGCTAAATAGGGTAAAAGGAAAGTTAGATTATGGGAGCGTTACCAAAGAGGAAGCTATCCAAAGCACGACGTGGTAGAAGGCGGAGCCATCTGGCAATAAAACCCCCACAGTTTGATTACTGTCCCCAGTGCCACAGCCCGAAGCTACCACACCGTGTCTGCCCCGTCTGTGGCAGCTATGCTGGCAGGGAGGTTATTAAGGTATCAGGCCCACCAGCGAGTTCCGAATAGCCCGTTTCCCGCTGGCGCAGTGAGCAGTGGCGAGCAATGGTAGAATCAGCTAAAGTGGCTTATGTCTTTCCCGGTCAGGGCTCGCAGTGGGCGGGCATGGGGCATGACCTGTATCAAAGCTCTGCGAAAGCCAGGGCGGTCTTTGAGCTAGCTGATGAGGTGCTGGGATTTTCCCTTTCCCGGCTATGTTTTGAGGGGCCGGAAGAGGACCTGCGCCTGACCTTAAATGCCCAGCCGGCCATCCTCACCGTCAGCCTGGCCTGCCTTGAAGCTGTCCGGGAAGTGAATACGGGAATGCCGCCGGCCCGGTTTGTGGCCGGCCACAGCCTCGGCGAGTATACGGCGCTGGCGGTGTCTGGCGTCTTCGATTTCAAGACTGCCGTTTATCTGGCCAGGGAGAGGGGGCGTCTGATGCATGAGGCGGACAAAGTGCGCCCCGGAAGCATGGCGGCGGTTATCGGCCTGGAAGAATCATTGCTGCAGGAGATATGCCAGCAGACGGGGACCTGTATCGCCAACATAAATTCGCCGGGCCAGCTGGTTGTAGGCGGAGATGAGGAAAAGGTGGCCGAAGCCTCGGAGCGGGCTAAAGAAAAGGGCGCGGCCCGGGTGATACCGCTGGCGGTAAGCGCCGCGTTCCATACCCCGCTGATGCGGCCCGTTGTGGAGAGCTTGTCCGGGATAATATCCCGTCTCGCCTTTGCCGCCCCGTCCATCCCCGTTATCGCCAATACCACCGCCCGGCCCCTGACCACTGCCGAAGCGGTGAAGGCGGAGCTTGTCCAGCAGCTATGCAACTGCGTCCAGTGGCAGCGCTCCGTGGAATATATGATTGGTGAAGGTGTTGATACCTTCATTGAGATAGGGCCGGGCAAAGTGCTTGCCGGCCTGATAAAGCGGACCAGCCGTGAAGTCCGGACGATAAACATTGGGGATGCGGCAGCGGCGAGTGGCAGTCTGGCATAGCCTGAGGAGGTAACCATGGATTTATCAGGGAAAGTGGCCATCGTGACCGGCAGTGCCCGTGGCATCGGGCGGGAGATTGCGCTCAGGCTGGCCGAGGCGGGCGCCAGCATTGTGGTCAGCGACGTTGCCGATGCGGCGCCGGTGGCCGAAGAGATAAGGAAAATGGGGCAGAAGAGCCTGGCGGTGGTGGCCGATGTCACTTCCGCCTCTGATGTTGCTGCTATGGTGGAGAAAGTGATTGCTGAATACGGACGGATTGATATCTTGGTAAACAATGCCGGCATTGCCCGCGACCAGCTTCTGCTGCGCATGTCTGACGAAGACTGGGAAGCGGTGCTCAACGTGAACCTGAAGAGTGTTTTCCTGTGCACGCGCGCCGTTTTGCGGCCGATGGTCAAGCAGCGGTGGGGCCGCATCATCAGCATATCCAGCATCGTGGGCATTGTGGGCAATCCCGGCCAGGCGAATTATGCTTCGTCCAAGGCGGGGATAATCGGCTTCACCAAGACCATCGCCCGCGAGGTCGGCTCGCGCGGCATTACTGCCAACGCCATCGCCCCCGGATTCATTGTCTCCAAAATGACCGACCAGCTGAGCGAGGCGCAGAAAGGCGAGATGCTGAAGCGGATACCGCTCGGCTTTCTGGGCACACCGCGTGACGTGGCCGAGGCAGTGGCCTTCCTGGCCTCGGAAGAGGCGAGATATATCACCGGGCAGGTCCTGGGGGTGGACGGGGGGCTGGGGGGACTTTAAGATGGTTCCGGATTATTCAGGCTTAAGACTGGCCGTTGGCTTTCTTGCCCAGCTTGTCTAAGTCCGGGCGGTGTCTCAGGCCCCACTCTTTGAAACACTGGAGCACTTCCTCATCGCTGGGCTCATGCCAGTAGCGGTAGAAATCAGAGACATAAAATTCCGGGCCGAACCCAGAGATGCAGGCCACAACCCGGTTAGCTTGCTTCTCTACCTTGGGCAGGGCGGTGGCTGAAGCCACCGGTACGGCGACGATTATCTCCCGGGGCTGTCGGGAGCGTATCGATTCCACAGCGGCCATCATGGTATACCCGGAGGCAAGCCCATCATCAACAATAATTGCCGTTTTATCCTTGAGCAGCAGGGGAGGCCTTTTGCCGTGGTAGAGCAGACTGCGCTGGCGGATGGCGGCCCTTACCTGACTCACCTGATAGTTAATCTGATGCTGGCTCAAATTAAACCGCTTTATCATTTCCTCATTCAATATGGTGGTGCCGTCATCGGTCACGGCGCCGAAACCGCCCTCGGGGCTGAGCGGCAGGGGGATTTTGCGGGAGATGATGATATTGAAGTCGGCATTGAGTGCCAGCGCTACCCCCAGCCCGACCAGCACTCCGCCGTTGGGTATGGCCAGCACCACGACTGACCGGTTGCGGTACTCCGCCAGCCAGGTTGCCAGCTGCCGTCCGGCATCGTAGCGGTTCTCAAATACAGGCTGCTGTCGGCTAAAGCGCATGCTCATTATCCTCAGTCCATTATTAGCTGATTAACTTAAATTCGGCAACATCCACCAGCCCAAGGTCGGTGAGCTTGAGTTCAGGAATAACGGGCAGGGCCAGGAAGGAAAGGGTGGCGAAGGGGGAGGGGAGCTGGCTGCCCAGCTCTCTGGCCGCCTGCTCCAGCTTTTTCAGTCGGTCCACCACACTTGGCAGCGGTTCACCGGAGAGCAGACCGGCGATGGGCAGTGCCAGGCTGGCCAGCACCTTTCCATTCTCTATGGCAACGAGGCCGCCCTGCCGGCGCTCAATTTCCCGGATGGCTGCCATTATATCTTCGTCGTTCGCCCCGACGGCGATGATGTTGTGCGAATCATGGGCTACGGAGGAGGCCAGGGCACCTTTCTTCAGCCCGAAGCCGGTGACCATGCCCACACCCACATTGCCCGTGGCCCGGTGCCTTTCCACCACCACCATCTTTAGAATATCCCTGTCCGTATCGGGGACTGCCTGGCCATTGACCGCTCTGACCTTCAGATAGCGTTTGCGGGTAACAATCTGTTCCGGCACCACTTCAATAACAGGAATTTCCTCTGACGAAGCCGTCAATTTTAGCATTTCCCGCGCCACCGGCTTGATGTTCACCGTACCGGTTACGGCATGGTTATCCACCTTCGGCAGGGCGAATAGCGGCCTGCCTTCCCGGGCTACCTGACGGCCGCGATAGAAGACCATGTTCACCGAAAGGTTTTTCAGGTCGTCAAGAACCAGAATATTGGCGAAGTAGCCGGGGGCGATGGCTCCCAGGCCGCGGAGGCGAAAATACGACGCGGGGTTGATGGTGGCCAGCTGGATGGCACGCACCGGCTCAAGGCCGAGGTGTATTGCCTTGCGCACCACGGCGTCAATATCACCATCGTGAAGCAGGTCGTCAGCGCTGCGGTCGTCAACCACGAAAAGGCAGCGTTGGTAGGTCTTATCGGTGACCAGCGGCAGTAGGGCCTCCAGGTTCTTTTCCGAGGAGCCCTCGCGTATCATGATGAACATGCCCTTGGCAAGCTTCTCCCGGGCCTCTGCCAGTGTCACCGATTCATGGTCGGAGCCGATGCCAGCGGCAATGTAGGCATCAAGGTCTTTGCCCCTGACACCGGGGGCATGGCCGTCAATTATCTTGCCCCGGCTCCGAGCGAGCTTGCGCAGCATATCGGCATCGCCGTGTATGACGCCGGGAAAGTTCATCACCTCCCCCAGCCCAATGGTCTCCCGCCAGCGCAGAATCCGGCGGATATCTTCGGGGCTGATGGTGGCTCCCGATGTCTCAAGGTGGGTGGCCGGCACGCAGGAAGGCGCCATTAAAAACAGGTCAATGGGCAGCTGGCGGATACACTCAAGTACATAGTGCATCCCTGCCATGCCGCAGACATTGGCGATTTCATGCAGGTCGGTGACGATAGCCGAGGTGCCCCGCGGCACCACCGCCTGGGCATACTGGCCGACATCAAGCATCGAGCTTTCCAGGTGGACATGGCCGTCAATAAAGCCCGGTACCAGATACTTGCCGGAGAAATCTATGGTCTGCTTCGCCCGGTTATAATCTCCCACCCCGGCGATGCGGTCGCCGCTGATGGCCACATTTCCCGAGGTAATTTCTCCGCTAAAGGTGTTCATCACCCGGGCATTGGCTAGAATGAGGTCGGCGGGCTGGTCGCCCCGCGCCACCGCGATTAACCTGGCCTGTCGGGTTGCCATTACTCTTCCGCCTCCAGGGAGCAGATATCAGGCAGGTTGCGGAATTTCTGATTCGCGTCCAGCCCGTAACCGATGAGGAATCTGTCGGGCACGGTAAAACCCAGGTAGTCAATGTTCACGGGGACCTGGCGGCGTGAAGGCTTGTCGGCCAGAGCGCAGAGCTTCACCGAAGCTGGCTTGCGCCTTATAAGGTATTTCTGGAGGAAAGCGGTGGTGAGGCCGGTATCCACGATGTCTTCCACAATCAGCACATGCCTGCCCGGTACCGGCGTCTCCAGCTTCTTTGTCACCTTGATTTTGCCTGAGGTCTGCGTGCCGCTGCCATAGCTTGACAGTCCGATGAAGTCCACCTCAAGTGGGAAATCAAGAAGGCGGATAAGGTCAGCTAAGAAGACAAAGGAACCTCTGAGAACGCCCAGCAGGAGGGGATTTTTATGGCGGAAATCTTCAGTGATTTCGGCAGCGAGGCGCCTGACAGCAGCTTCAATTTCATGTCGGTTGAAGAGGACATGGCGCTCTACTTTGGAACTCATATCTAGTTGAGATTATAGACCTAACCTCTTGGCCTGTCCACCGCGAATCTACAGGTAAGTCAGGCTCATCTTCGCCATTTGGCATAATTCGGTCTTAAATTTAAACGTCAGTCAGTTAATGCTGACGCAGCTATTCCCAATATCAAGCCTTTATTACCGGAGGGCCTGTAGCCGTCAATAACAGGTTATTGGGCCGGGACGCGGGCCATGCCGGCTCTAGCGCCTGCCCCTTACCACGAAGAACAGGATGATTAAAATAACAACGACGATAATTCCAACCCAAGTTAGCATTGACATTAATCGTTCCCCTCCTTTTGGCTCGTAATTTAAGAGCCTGAATGCATTATGGCACCAGGCTGCAATCTTTCAGAATGATGTTCCTTTCATAGCCGGCGTATATGCCCTGCACCGTGGCTTTTTGCCCTTCGGTCAGGCGCGATAAGTGGGCACCGTGCTCGCGGTTGAAGGTACAGCGTACCTGCTTGGTTGACGGCCTCCCCGCCCCGGCCAGAATGATATAGAAGATATCAAGATTATCTCTGACAAATACCTTATCAACGGTTCCGGCCACCTTGAGTGTTTTGTCCAGTAATTTGGCATTCGCGCCAGCTTTATCTGAATTGAAGGCGGCGTTCAGTTCCTCAACGGTGGCAGTAACCACACCGGTAGTCGCCTTGGGCTCCAGGGAGGGAACAGCCACTGGTGCTGGCGCCGTTGCTACCTGAGGCTCAGCTGGCCTCGCTTCTTTTGTTTCCATTGTTGTAGCTTCTTCTTTGACCTGCACCGGTTCCGCGGGCGCTGCCGGTTCGCTTTTGACAGCTGCCTCGGCTTCCGGTTCAGACGTTATGGCCTCGCCCTTGACCTCTGCCTCGGTGGCAACTTCAGCTACCGGCTCCGGCGGGGATGGTATCTCCGGCTCTATTTCTGGCTCGGGTTCTGGTTCGGGCATTTGCGGGGGCGTTACTGAAGGGGGCGGGGGCGTTGCTGCTGGTTTAGCTTTAGCAACCTGTACCAGTTCCGGCTCGTCTTCCAGGTCTGGCTCTGGACTATAGCCTCTTTCCTCCTGTATCTGCCGGAATGTCTTGGGTACTCTCTTGAAGGCGCCGTAGAGAAGCGGATGACCGCACCACTGGCATGCCCAGTCTTCGGTTCTATATGTATCCCGACCGCAATTAGGGCATTTTGGCATACAGGGCCTCTTTTTCACAGATTATACCATATTGTAAATCAATGTAAACCAAGGTTCCAGCACAGACTTTTGGCAAACAGCTTCTGGCTGGCCCTGCCTTGTCAATCTGTAATATTTTTGGAACAGCGTTCACAGAGCGACGACCACTTTGCCCGCATCTCTGGTGCCCACGACCTCAAAGGCTTTGGGAAGCTCTTTCAGGGGGAAGGTATGCGTCACCACTTTCTCCACCGGCAGGGCGGTTCTCTCCAGCATGGAAAGGGCGTCTTTGAATACCAATGCCGGATACCCCCAGGACCCGTGAATATCCAGGTCCTTATTGCAGATATAGAACGGTATTATATCTGTAGGTCCGTTGTTGGTGAAGTTGCCCACCTCAATGAGTTTGCCCCCACGGCGGACAAAATCAAGCGCCTCGGTAAACGCGCGGGGGGCGCCGGCGGCCTCAATGATAACGTCAGGGCCAACCCCGCTGGTAACTTCTCTCACCTTCTTCAGGCGCTCTTCCATGGGCGACCGGCCATCAATGAGCATGTCGGCGCCGAGCATTTTGGCCATATTCAACTTTTCTGCAAACAGGTCCTGCGCGATAATCAGACCAGCCCCACTGTAACGCAGGGCGGCCACTACCATCAGGCCGATTGGGCCAGCACCCAGCACCATGGCGCTGCGACCGACGCCATAGCCGTGGCCCATGAATGGCTCTCCCGGGCTGTAAGCGCGTTCCACGGCCCTGATTGCCGTGCTGAGCGGTTCCGTCAGTATGGCCCGCTCCAGGGACATGCCTGCCGGCACTTTGAATATATTGGAACCGGGAAGGACATAAATATATTCGGCATAGCCTCCCCACAACCCCGGCTCCCTGGTGGTAGAGGTAAATCCGTAGACTATATTTCTGTTGAGGCAAAATGGGGGGCGCTGCGGCATATTCAGGCAATAATAGCAACGGCCGCACACCTTGCCGCCCGGCGCTAATGCCACCCTGTCTCCGGTTTTTAAAGGCCCGTTAAATATGGTCATGCTCTCATTGGCCTTGCGGCCCAGTTTCTCAATGGTGCCGACGATTTCGTGTCCCGCGATGAAGGGGAATGGCGAGGTGGGGGAATGCCCGATATAAACATGTTTATCGGTGCCGCAGATACCGGTGGCTTCAACTTTGAGCAACGCGGTATCTTCCGCCAGTTCGGGTATCTTGAAATCCTCCAGGCTCATCTTCCCCGGCGCAGTTAAAACCCAAGCTTGACATTTGGCCATTGCCTGATACCTCCCTTTAAATAATGAGCTGGTGCTCTAGCCGATTCTGAAAAGATATCATACCATATATAACTCTGGAAAATAAGTCGCACCGGCGAACTCTGCCTATTGACATCACGGCTATCTTGGTATACGCTTAAGCACAAATAACCTTGCAGGGGGGAAGTCCATGGAAAAATCGTCTACCGGTCTGGAAGCAAATGTCGCTGGATTACTGTGCTATGTGCTGGGCTGGATAAGCGGGCTGGTCTTTGTCCTGCTTGAGCAGGAAAGCAAGTTCGTGCGCTACCACGCCATGCAGTCGATTTATATTTTTGGCACCATTACGGTGGTGGCCATCGTTCTCGGCTGGATACCCGTTATCGGCACGGTGATTGCAATCATTATCTGGCTGATTGGGCTTGTCCTGTGGATATTCCTCATGATACGGGCCTATCAGGGAAAGCAGCCCAAGGTGCTCTGGGCGGGCGACCTCGCCGAGAAGTGGGTGCAGAAAAAGGGCGATTAAGCCCAATGCTGGTAGGGCAAATAGCGAGGGGAGGGATTTTGTCCTCCCCTCTTTTTATTTATTATTTTAAAGGTTTAAAATGTTCAGTCTACCTGTTTGAACCGGCTCTTTGGTGCCCCGCATATCGGGCACTTTTCCGGAGCGGTGCCTTCAACGGTGTAGCCGCAGACCTGGCAGACGAAAAATGACTTGCCCTCCAGTTTCTGGCCACCTGCCACCGCCTTCAATGCCTTTTCGTACAGGGCATGGTGTATTTTCTCCACCTTGTTGGCGAAGTCAAAGGTCACTTCTGCCTTCTTCGCGCCCTCCGATTTTGCCCGCTCGATGAACTCCGGGTACATCTTGGTGAACTCGTAGTGCTCGCCACCGATTGCCGCTTGCAGGTTTTCCTTGGTGGACTTAATGTCGCCCAGGGTGTTGAGGTGATTGCGGGCGTGCACCGTCTCGGCTTCGGCAACGGCCCGGAACAATCGGGCGACCTGTGGTTGGCCGTCTTTCTCTGCCTTCTCCGCAAAGAATAAATAACGTCGGTTGGCCTGGCTCTCACCGGCAAAAGCCGCCTGCAGATTTTCCTGAGTATTACCCATCTTACTTAACTGCCTCCTCGTCACATTTTTTAGCTTATTCAATAAAATTATATCATTTTATGCAATCTTGACAAAGGTCAAGCTGCTTGGGTAAAGTGTCCTTTAATGCGGTTTCATTCCGGTTGAGAAAGGAGGCGAGTTATGGCGTCCAAAGTCTTCGTGGTGGTAAGCAGTGCGGACCGGGAGGTGGCGCTTGAGGTGGGGCTGGTCTATCCGCTCAATGCCGCCAAAAAGGGCTGGATGGAAGAGGTAAAGGTCATCTTCTTCGGCCCTTCAGAGAAAGTGGCGGCCAATGATGCCGAGGTGCAGGCCCGGATAAAGGAGATTCTGGCGCAGGGCGTTGAGGTTCTGGCCTGCAAATGGTGTGCCGACCGCATGGGCATTACGAAAAAGCTGGAAGCTGCCGGCATTAAAGTTGTCTATGTGGGGTCGATAATTTCAGACCTTCTGAAAGAAGGCTGGGCATCGCTGACCTTTTAATGGTATTTTAGATTATCTAAGGAGGTATTGATGATGGAAGCTTTAGAGTGTATTAAAACAAGGTATAGTGCTCGTGGTTTCAAGCCCAAGCCCATCCCCAGGAACGTGATGAACCAGATTCTGGAGGCGGTGAGGAATACCCCCTCCTACACCAACACCCAGCCCTGGGAGGTGGTGGTCGTCAGCGGCAAGAAGAAGGACGAGCTGAGCAAGGTTATCTTTGCGCTGGCGAAGGCCAAGGCACCGACCAGTCCCGACCTGCCCATGCCCAAGGGCTGGCCGGCAGCCCATGATGCCCGTGGTCATGAGCACGGCGCCCGCCGGCTGGCCACGCTGGGCATTGAGAGGGGGGATGAGGCGGGGAGGGAGAACCTGCGCCTGCTGAACTTTGAGTTTTACGGCGCGCCCTGTGTCGTCTTTCTCTTCATGGACGGCTCGCTGGAGGAGTGGTCGATTTTTGACATGGGGCTTTTTGCCCAGAATTTTATCCTGGCGGCGCACTCTCAGGGCGTGGAGAGCGTGCTGCAGGCCTCGCTGACCAACTACGCGCCGCAGATTAAGAAGTTCCTGGGCGTGGCGGAGAGCAAGAAATTAATCATCGGCATCTCGCTGGGCTACCCGGACAATGAAGCTAAACTGAACAAGTACCGCAGCCTGAAGCAGAAGCCGGCAGAATTCACCAAGTGGTGTGAGTAGAGGAGAGTAAAAAGAGGGGGCTTTCGCCCCCTCTTAATTTTCTGTATCCCCCCTTATCAGCCTCTCCCCGTACTCCATTAAAACTCTGGCTCGGGCGGGGGGAGTCTTTTTTGTCTCCAGGTACTTTTGCAAAGCGTCCAGGGGGGTGATTTCCTCGGCGGTGAACTGGCCCAGGCGGAGACGGACCTCACGTACCGTCTCCCGCGCTACGGTGGCAAAATGGGCCCCTTCCAGCGCTTCCCTGATGTCAGTGTCGCGGAGCTGCCCCTCAAGCTCTGCGGGCAGGGTGATGTTGAGTCGCACGATGGCCTCTTTGAGCTTTTTCGCCTGTGCCGATATCGCTTTTAGCACGGTGGCGGTGGGGTCAGCGTCCTCCGCCGCCAGCGAGACCTCAATGCTCAGGAAGCGGCGACCCGCCACCGGGTGGAACTCAAAAGACGCCGGCCTTTGCCCGCCCACCTTCTCAGCCCCAATCTCCA
>VGOH01000025.1 GCA_016875955.1 Chloroflexota bacterium | reverse complement strand
GCCGGTGCGGGAGCTGGTGCTGGTGCTGGAGTTGGTGCTGGAGTTGGTGTAGGAGCTGGTGCTGGTGCCGCACAGCCGGCCGCAATCATGCTGCCAAGCAGTGCCAGCACTGCAATAAGAGCAACGATTCTTCCTTTCTTCATTTACTCCTCCTCAGCTAATTTTCTAATCCAGCATTTACCAAATTGATTATTGAAATCTATCACCTCCCTTTGTTGCCATTGTAGCATTAGCCCCGGATTTTTAATTTACCCAAATATCACGTAATATCAAAATATTCTATTAATGAAATGAGATGGAAAATGTATGTGTGCTTTTATTGAGCTTAATCTCTGGGGATATAATCTGCCCGTTGAGGTGAAGAACTTGGATACTATGAAAAATTTCGTGACTGATTGCCTTGAACTCTTGGCTGGCGCGGTACACCTTTAATTCCCTTGGCTTATATACCGGTCAGCCAGTTTTCAAGTCCTGGGTGATATCAGGCGATTTATCCGGGCAATATTTATTCCCCTTACGTTTTTGCTCCTTTCGCCCATAGGCTTTTAATAACCTTGACTGCTATATAAATATATAATGACGAAAGGCTTAATAATATTGCCTGATATTCTGTTTTGAGCGTTAAATTATTATAACACGGAATGTCAAGTATAGTAAGATGTAAAATATTTTATTTTTGGAATTATCTTTGAAATCGTTGTTTTATTCCACGGAGGATTCACGGCTGTAAAGCCGTTCTTTCCAGCGTACCCCGGCGCCAACGGCACGTCTGCAGACGGCGTAGAAGGCGGACAGAAAGAGGAATGAGAGCCCGAGCGGGTGCAGGAAGACCGAGATAAACGGCTCTTTGAAGCGACTGTCCACCAGCCAGCGCATAAACAGTATCATGCCCACCTGGGAGATGACGATGATGCGCAGCTCTGAGGAGCCGACAACCACAAATAGCTCCCGCCAGAGCGAATAAAATGGCGCCAGATAAAAGAAGTAGGCTGCGGCCATCATGATGGTCAGTGCCACGGGGGACAGTGACGCCACCGAGTAAATCCATTTGATAAAACCTTCAAACATCGCGCCCACATTATGGTACATGTTGCAGGAGACGGCCGGCGACAGGTCAACCGCTACCTGACGGCCACCGTGGCGGCTTATCTCAACGCCCAGCCAGACGTCTTCCAGAATGCGTGACTTCACCGCTTCGTGGCCGCCAATGCGCCAGTATTCTTCTCTGGGGAAAAGCAGGAACTGGCCGATGGCCAGTGATGGTCTGGTTCGTTTGGAGCGCTGCAACCACCAGAGTGGGAACCAGGTAAGAATGATGAAATACAGGACCGGGATGGCTATTTTCTGGGGCAGGGAGTTGGCCAGCTGGCGGGGAAAGCCGGAGAGGAGCGAGGAATTTAAGCGGAGCGCCTGCGCCAGAGCGCTGCGCAGCATATGGGGGGCATGCGTGGTATCGGCGTCAACAAACAGGAGCCAGGAGCCGCGAGCTTCCTCAGCCAGCTGATAGCAGGCGAAGGACTTCCCCGTCCAGCCTTCGGGCAGCGGCTCGCCCTGGAGCGGACGTATGCGGCTATCACCGGTGGCGATGCTCTGCACTATTGCTCCGGTGCCGTCTGTGGAGTTATCATCCAGCACCAGAATCTCGTAGTTGGGGTAGTCCTGCTTTTGCAGGGAGTCCAGACAGGTGGCGATATTCGCTTCCTCGTCCCGGGCGGGGACAAGGACGGAAATGAGCGGCGCTGGTTCCGGGAGTTTCTCGCCGCGGCGCAGGGTCTTGAGGTTTTTAAGGTTAAGGGTAAGATTAAGCAGGCAAAGGAAAAGCCCGGCAGCGATTATTCCCTGGAACAGCATGCCAATAACTCTCCTTTCAATTCATTAGCTTCTTGACTGATACCACCGTACCGGTTTGAATCTTAACCTGGGGATGGTCTTCAAGCTTTCATATTGCTTGACGGCGAATACTATCAGAACGCCAAGTGTAAAAAGTAGTTCCCACTGATTCCCCCGGGTGATTATCAGGTAGGTAAACGCGCCAGCGGGAGCCGTCATGGCTGTCCAGGCGTCCTGCTCAATGAATAAAAAGGCGGTGACAATGAAAGCGATGAAGAGCAGGAACAGATGGAGATGGGGAAGCGCCAGCAGAACCCCGCCGGTAACGGCAAGTGCCTTGCCGCCCCTGAAATGTAAAAATGGGGAGAAAGCATGGCCGAGTATAGCGCTCAGGCCGATGGCCGCAACCATCAGTTCCGGAAGTCCGAAGTGAAAGTGAGCGATAAAGACGAAAGGGAACCCTTTCCCGATATCAAGAATAACGGCCACTGTGCCAGCCTTGACATCGCCGGCGCGGAAGACATTGACCGCGCCGGGGTTGCCATCACCGTATTCGCGGATATCTTTATGCAGCAGCCACCGCCCCACCAGGAGAGAGAAAGGGCAGGCCCCCAGCAGATAGGCCGCCATGGCCAGCAGTACTGTGATTGTAATGTCCGTCACTTTGTTTTAGGTAGTATACGGTAAAAAAATGGACAAGTAAAGACCTTATCCGCATGACATTATTTACCTGTGGTTGTTCTTTTGCTCACCCCCTCTCCTTTAGACTCCCCCCTATTATAAGTTGACGGATTTTCGGGGCAGGTGCTATTCTGGGTGGAAACCAGTCACAGGGCGCTCTGCATGAAAGAGACGGGCATTGTTATTATTGGCATGGCCGGTGTGGGCAAGTCCACCATCGGGATGGTGCTGGCGCAAGCCCTCGGCTATGATTTCCTGGATGTGGACAACTATATTTTCCAGAAAGAGGGGAAGCGGATACAGGAACTCATTGACAGTGTGGGTGAAGAAGCTTTTCTTGACCTGGAAAAGCGCCGCATGCTGGAAATCCCATTGCCACGAATGGTGGTGGCGCCGGGCGGCAGCATCATCTACCATCCCGACCTTATGGAATACCTGAAAGGGAAGGCGGTCCTCGTTTACCTGGACGATTCTTTTCAGAATATAGAGACAAAGCTGACCGGCGGTCTTGACCGGGGAATCGTTGGCCTGCGCTACAAGACGCTGCGGCAGATTTATGAGGAAAGAAGACCTCTATACTTCAAGTACGCCGATATCATTATTGATTGCCGGGGTAAAAAGCAGGGCGCTTTAGTCGACGAGATACTGAAGCGTTATCACCAGTTCAACAAGAGACAACCAGGGTTAGCTCCGCAGTGACCTGACCGCCGCGCCCACACCGGCGCCGGTCTTTGTCCGGTATCCTTCCTCAGCCAGCAGTTTCTCCAGTGCCGACAGGACGAGCAGCACATTCTGCTCACTGGAGGAATACCCCATAAGCCCGATGCGCCAGACCTTGCCTTTCAGTGTCCCCAGACCGCCGCCGATTTCGATGCTGTAATCGCTCAGGAGACGCTGTCTTATCCGGGCATCATCAACGCCATCGGGAATGCGTACTGTGGTCAAGGTGTTGAGACGGTGGCCGGGCTGGGCGTGTAAGGTGAGGCCCATCGCCTCCAGGCCGGCTTGAAGGGCCGCTCCGTACCGGGCATGGCGCTGAATGCGTGCCTTCAGGCCCTCCTCGGCGATGAGCGCCAGCGCCTCATGAAACGCATAAAACAGGCAGGCGGGCGCCGTGTGGTGGTAAACCCGGCCGCCTTCGGCTATCCAGTATTTGGCGAGCAGGGAGAGGTCAAGGTAGAAGCTGGCAATCGGCGAGGTGCGCTTTTTCAGTGTGTCCATGGCCTTCTGATTGACGGTGATGGGGGAGAGACCGGGCGGACAGCTGATGCACTTCTGAGAGCCGCTGTAGCAGATGTCAATACCCCAGTCGTCAATGGCCAGCTCATGTCCGCCAAGCGAGGTTACGGCGTCCACCAGGAGCAGCGCCCCGTGCTGTCTGGCCAGCCGGGAGGCTTCAATAAGAGGCTGCAGGACTCCCGTGGAGGTTTCGGCATGCACCAGCGCCAGCAGCTTTACTTTTCTCTGTTTTTTAAAGGCGTCCTCAATGGCTTCGGCCTCAACGATGTGACCCCATTCGGCATCAAGTCGGATAACTTCGGCGCCGCAACGCTGGGCGACGGTCACCAGCCGTTCCCCGAAGTAGCCGTTGACACCGATGAGGGCAACATCACCTGGTTCCAAAAAGTTACACAGGCCGGCTTCCATGCCCGCAGAGCCGGTGGCGGAAATGGGGAAGGTGAGCTGATTGCTGGTCTGGAAGAGGTAGCGAAGGAGGCTCATGATATCGTCCATGACGGTGAGAAAGTAGGGGTCCAGGTGGCCGAGGAGGGGGGCGGCCATGGCCTGCTGGACGCGGGGATGAACATTGCTGGGTCCGGGGCCGAGAAGGACGCGTTGCGGGGGTTTAAGTTCCTGGTAGGGAACAGCGGGCATTGGCAATCACCTCTTTAATTTTTCTCGGGCAACAGTCTTAAGATTTTAACAGGCCACCCAGCAGTTTTTCAACAAGGGGCCTGGCCTTTTTTTCGGGCAGGCAATATTGCATGGTGGTGAACCTCTGCCGGAAGCGGGCGACATCATCGGCGACGTTCTTTTCTTTCAGGATGACCGCTGCCATGTAGTCGGCCAGCTCGGCGAAGTCAGGCTCCTTCATGCCGAATCGGGTCATTTCCTGGGTACCGGTCCTCAGGCCGCTGCTGGCGGTGAAGGCCTCGTCGTCGGGCAGCGCCTGGAAGTTGACGATGATATTGTTCTGCTCCAATCGTTCCGCCATCTCCACGCCGCGGGCGTAACCAACGCGTAAAAGGACCTGGTGCGTCTCGGTGAAGCCGACCGCGGGGTCGCCTTCAACATGAAGTCCCCGTTCCTTCAGCGCCCGGGCGAAGGCCCTGGCATTGGCCATCACCTGACGCTGATAGTCACGTCCGTAAGCGTTCATCTCATAGGCGGCCATGAGCAGGCCGAGCAGGGTGCCGAGATGATGATTGCTGACGCTGCCTGGGAAAGCCCGCCGCTGGATGCTCTCCCAGAGCTCAGTGTAATCCGAATCCTCGCTCATGTTGCTGGCGATGATGCCGCGCTGTGTGCCGAAAAACGTCTTGTGGGTGGAGGCGGTGACGATATCGGCGCCTTCTTTGAGTGGCTCCTGGAAGTAAGGGCCGAAAAGGCCCAGAACGTGGGCAGCGTCATACATGATGATTGGCTTCGGCTTCATATCAGCGATGAGCCGGGCTATTTCCGCTACCGGCTCGCGGTATAAAACCATGCTCTTGCCCAGGATAAACAGTTCCGGCTGGTATCGGGTGATAAATTCGGCGGTCCGGGCGAGGTCTATCTGGTACGGGTTTTCGGCCAGAACGGGGAAGTTGACCACCGCCCATCGGTCGGTAACCGGGTCTATGGCGACAAAGTCTCGCAGCGCGCCCATGGTCTGGGCGCTCAGGTGGCCGCCCCGCCCGATGTGGTGGTTCATCACGTATTTAACCCGCCTTGGCTCGGTGTGCCTGTCGGCCCGGTTCAGGTAGTCCATGATGCCGCTGTAAGTGGTGGCGTTGGCCATCTGCCCGCTCACCAGCCTGGCCTCCACTTCGGAGCAGCCAAGAAACTGCTTCAGTTGCGCCTGCACCTCCTTTTCCACCTCAGCGATGAACTTCGTTCCCTGATAGTAGAACGCCTCAAGGTTTTCCAGCGCCTCCACCTTGCGGTGCTCGGCGTACCGGTGAGATGGGTCAGCGATGGTCAGCAATTTCACCAGCGGTGATGCCGTCTGCTCCGACGGTATCAGGTTAATGGTCTGCTGCTGGCGCCAGAGGGTGTTATCGTGGGCTCTCTGCACCAGATTGATGGCCAGTTTTTCTATGGCTTTTTCGCCCTCTGTCGGGGCTTTGCTTCCGGCGTTGTCAGCAAGCAGGGGGCGGGCATAGGGGGGTGCTTCACGGCCGACGTGCCGGTCAACGATGACCGCGTCCACCGGGTTTCCCCTAATAACGACCTGGACTTTCTGACCTTCGGATAAATCGGCATCAAGGTAGGCTACGCAGAGCGTCCGCCGTGCCGATTCGTCGCCGGGAACCGCCAGCGTGCCGTGGCCTTTATACTTCCAGTAAGGTATTACCGTGCCGCTGGTAACGTTGCCCGCTTTCCTGTCTTTGACTAGGACCTGGCTGCCCTCCCTGGCCACGCCTTCGCCCAGCACGGCTATCAGATAGACTGATTTGGGCACCAGGAGTTTATTCCGGGGCGTATCCAGCTTGCCCTCGCTTCGGAGCTTCACCTCCTGAAACTGCTGCCACAGCGCCTCACGCCCGACAAATTTGCCTTTGACGGGGCTGAAGCTGACGGCAAAGCGGGCCGCGGGCAGGGCGAAGATGGGTATCTTTTTCCCGTCGGCGTCGCTGCCGAGTTCATGGCCGTAGAGAGGCAGGCCTGCTTCCAGTCTCAATGTATCTCTGGCGCCCAGACCGACCGGCACGATACCATGTTCAGTGCCGGCGTCCAGCAATCTGCGCCACAGCGCAACGGCGATATCAGCCGGTGGGAACAGCTCAAAAGCCAGCGGCTCGCCGGTATATCCGGTTCTGGAGACAGTAATGGAGGTATTCATGAACTCACTGCTGGTCAGATGGTTCCAGATTGGCTCGGGGATTCTGATGCTATCGCCGAGGACGGTTTCCAGCACTGCCTTTGTTTTCGGTCCCTGCAGTGCCAGCATGGCAAGATGGTCGGTAATGTCTTCCAGAGTCAGCCTGGAGAACTGCGACGTAAATCTCTGAAGCCACTGCCAGTCCTGCCCCGTGTTGGCGGCGTTAACCACCAGCAGATAGTCCGGCTCACTGGTGCGGTAAAGATAGCCGTCATCCACGGCGCCACCCGCTTCATCGGGCAGCATGGTGTACTGGGCGTTTCCCGGCAGCAGCGCCGCGGCGTTGCTGGTCAGGACAAATTGCAGATAGGGCAGCGCATCACGACCGCTGATGCGGAACCGGCCCATATGTGAGATGTCAAAGAGCCCGCCGCATTTTCTGGTGGCCAGGTGCTCGGCGAGGATACCCCGGGCATAGTGGAGGGGCATTTCCCAGCCGCCGAACTCCACCATTTTCGCCCCCAGCTTGAGGTGCTCGTCATAAAGCGGAGTACGTTTCATCTCTCCCATTATAAGCTAATTCTCTGGGTAGAGTATGGGGATTTAATATTTAGAAACGTTTGTCTCATACATTTTACCGGTAACGGTGAAGACGACGCGCTCGCAGATATTGGTCACGCGGTCGGCGCAGCGCTCCAGGTTATGCGCCACCCAGAGAAGGCGCGTGGCCCGGGTGATGGTTTTCGGGTCTTCCACCATGTAGCTGACCAGTTCCCGGTAGACCTGGTCATATAGGTCATCAACTTCATCATCTTCCGCGGCAATTGACCTGGCCATCTTTTCGTCGCAGTTCATGAAAGATTCCAGACAGCGGTGCAGCATGTCAATGGTCTTGTCGGCCATACGGGGTATGTCAATCAAGGGTTTCAGCGGCGGCTCGTCCCCAATCATAATCACAATTTTGGCAATGCCCTCGGCGTGGTCGCCAATGCGCTCCAGTTCCGTGATGACGCTCATCACGCTGATTAACGTCCGCAGGTCTCCCGCCATCGGCTGCTGCGTGGCGATAAGCTGGATGCAGGTCTCCTCAATTTCAAAACGCTTCTCGTTTATCTTACGGTCATCGGCGATTATCTGATGGGCCAGCTTGAGGTCGCGTTCTTTCAGGGCTTCAATGGAAAGGCTTATCGCCTTTTCCACCATGCCGCCCATGGCCATCAGTTCCTGCTGGATATCGTGCAACCTTTTGCGGAAAGTGGTCCGTATCTCCATTGTCTGAACCTCCTTGCCACCCTTAACCAAACCGACCGGTAATATAGTCTTCTGTCCGTTTGTCTTGCGGGTTGGTGAAAATCTGGGACGTGGGGCCGTATTCAACCAGTATGCCGGCCCTATCCTTTTCCATCATGAGGAAGGCAGCCATGTCCGAGACGCGCGCTGCCTGCTGCATATTGTGGGTGACGATAACGATAGTATAGTCGCTGGACAGGCTCCTCATCAAGTCTTCGATTCTGAGGGTGGCGATGGGGTCAAGGGCGCTGCACGGCTCGTCCATGAGGATGACCTCAGGCTCAACCGCCAGCACGCGGGCGATGCAGAGGCGCTGCTGCTGGCCGCCGGAAAGGGCCAGCGCCGATTGTCCCAGCTTGTCCTTCACCTCGTCCCACAGCGCTGCCTGGCGGAGGCTGCGCTCAACGATGCCCTCAAGTTCATGGCGATTTTTCTTACCGTGTCGCCGCGGCCCGAAGGCCACGTTCTCCAGAACGGACATGGGGAACGGATTCGGTTTCTGGAAGACCATGCCCACCCGCTTCCTGAGCTCCACCACGTCAATATCCCGGTCGTAAATATTGGTATCGTCAATCACCACCCGGCCGTCAACGCGCGCCCCGATTATCAGGTCGTTCATGCGGTTGAAAAGGCGCAGAAAAGACGACTTGCCGCAGCCGGACGGGCCTATTATGGCGGTGATTGCCTTTTCCCGGATATCCAGCGATATGTTTCTCAGCGCCTGAAAGGTGCCGTAAAACAGGCTTACCTGCTCCGTTTTCAGCTTGGTCTCATTATTGTGGGCCGCTCGATTGTTTAACAACGCGTGGTTCATGTTCATGAGCCGAACCTCCGCTGTCGGACACGTATCCTGATGAAAACCGCCAGCGAATTAAAAGACAATACCACAACCAGCAGTACCAGTGCAATGCCCCAGATGGTCACCTTGGACATGCCCGGGACATGGGCGGCAGCGGTATAAAGGTGGTAGGGCAGGGCCATGAACTGGTCAAAAGGTGAAGTGGGCAGGCCGGGCAGGATAAAAGCGGCGCCCACCACCAGTATCGGCGCCGTCTCGCCGGCGGCACGGCTCATGGCCAGGATGGCGCCGGTGATTACACCGGGCAGGGCCTGGGGCAGGATAACATGCCGTATCGTCTGCCATTTGGTGGTGCCGATGGCAAGGCTGCCTTCACGGTATTCCCTGGGCACGGCGATGACGGCTTCTCTGGAGGTGGTGATGGTCATGGCCAGTGCCTGACAGGCCAGCGTCAGGCTGGCAGCGAGCAGCGACATGCCGAATTTCATGGCCAGCACAAATAGGCCCAGCCCGAAAAGGCCATAGACAATGCTGGGCACGCCCGCCAGATTGAGAATGGCCATATTGATAAGGCGGGTCAGCCAGTTGGCCCGGGCGTATTCAGTCAGATAAATGCCGGCCAGGACGCCCACCGGCAGGGAAAAGATGATGGTGCCGAGCATAAGGTAAAAGGTGCCCACGATGGCGGGGAATATGCCGCCGGCCTTGCCCGCCTGTGAAGGCGCCTGCGTCAGAAATTCCCAGCTCAGGGCGCCGGCACCATTGACCACAATGTAGATGATGATGAAAAGCACCGGAACGGTCACAATGGCCGTGGCCAGCACCAGCAGGCTGAAGGCGGTGCGCTGCGTTAATTCTCTTCGGGATATGGTCAGAGCTGCCAAGCCTAAATCACCTCGCGAACTTCCGTTTCTGGCGCTCAAGCACCCGGTCGGCGACCAGGTTGACGGCAAATGTCATGAGAAAAAGAAGCAGGGCGATGGCGAACAACGCCTGGTACTGCGGGCCACCCCGTACCGCATTGCCAATCCCGGAGGCAATGGCAGCCGTCATCGGCATCATCGGCTGCGTGGGTGCATAGGGCACAGCCAGAGCGCCGCCAGCGACCATCAGCACCGTCATCGTCTCACCGATGGCGCGGCCCACCCCGAGCATGATAGCTGCGGCAATGCCGGAAAGCGCCCCCGGAAGGCAGACATGCCAGACCGTTTCCCATTGCGTCGCCCCGAGGGCGTAAGACGCCTCCCGGAACTCCTTTGGCACCGCCCGCAGCGCGTCCTCGGAGACGGTGACAATGATAGGCAGGCTCATCATGGCCAGCATGATGGCGGCGGTGAGGCCGCACAGGCCGGTATTCAGGTTGAACAGGCCCTGAACCAGTGGCGATAGCAGCAGGAGGCCAATGAGCCCCATGACGATGGAGGGAATGCCGGCCAGCAGCTCAACAATGGGCTTGACCGTTTCTCTGACGCTGGCCGGGGCTACTTCAGCAAGGTAGGCGGCGCAGCCGACGCCGAGCGGCACGGCAATGGCCGTGGCAATCAGGGTGACCCAGAGCGTGGCCATAAAGAAGGACAGTATGCCAAAGGTCGGCGGCTCCGACACCGGATACCATCTGGTGCCGAAGAAAAATTGCCAGGGGGAGGTGTAGGCAAAGGCGGGCAGGCCCTCGCGCAGCAGCAGAAAGAGAACACCTAAAAGAACGATGATGGCCAGCAGGCCGTTGAGAAGAATGAAGCTTTCGATGAGTTTTTCGCTGAAACGCCACCGCCGCCTGAGACTCTTGGAGAGTCCAGCGCTGGCGATAGCCAATGGAGCTCCCCGCTGCAACATGGGAACGATGTTTTCCTTTCCGCTTGTTTTATCGGGGGTCTAAGAATATTCTAGCACACGTTATTGCAGTGGCACATAGCCGGCTTCGGTTACCTTTGCCTGGCCTTCAGGAGAGAGGCAGTAATCAATAAATGCCTTGATAACGCCGGCAGGCTCGCCGTTGGTGTAGTAGAGGAGGGGGCGGGCAACGGGATAGGTGCCGTCCAGAGCCGTCGCCACACTGGGCAGAACTCCCGGGTCATCTGCGGTCTTCTTTATCGCCAGAGGTTTGACCTGGTCGGTTAAGTAGCCCAGGCCGGGATAGAAGAGGGCATTCGGATTTTTGGCTACCTCGGTAACCCCCGCCTCTGTGGAGGGGAGAAAGAGCACGTCCTGACCGTACTCAAGCGCTGTGTTCTCGGTTTTTAGTCCCGCCATCTGGACAACGTGCTCCTTGAAGAAGACATGGGTGCCGGAGTTGGTATCACGGGAGATGGCGACAATAGGCGCAGCGTTGCCGCCATCTCCCTTCCAGTTGGTTATTTGGTTGGTGTAGATGGCGGAAAGCTGGGCGATGGTCAGCTCGGAAACCGGATTGGACGGGTGCACCACGACGGAAAGGGCATCTGTGGCCACCTGAATTTCGTAGGGGTTCACTCCCTTTGCCCTGGCCTGGTCAATCTCGCTCTGTTTTATCTTCCGCGAAACTTGACAGATGTCCGTGGTGCCGTCTATTAAGTTGGCGATGCCAACGCCGGAGCCCGGGCCGCTAACGGCGATGTTCACCTTGGGGTTCATTTTCATGAACTCTTCCGCCCAGACAGCGGTCAGCGGGGTCACCGTATTGGAACCAATTACCTTGAACGTGCCTGACAGTTCTGAGCCGGATGGCGCCGGTGCCTGCGGGGCACAGCCAGCAGAGGAGAGTATGAACAGAAGCAGAAGTAAAATAATAAAATAACCGATATTTCTACACATTTTAGC
>VGOH01000024.1 GCA_016875955.1 Chloroflexota bacterium | reverse complement strand
CGTGTTTACGAGTATAATTTATCACAAAGCCGGTCGGATGGCAACTCTGGTCTGCCTGTTCCCTCTATCCGGTTTCTATGCCGGGGCGATTGTATTTGACAGGCAAATCGGCTACAATCACAGATAAATATTTATCCTTTCCGGCAAGAGGTGAGAGAAAAGATGAAGAGGATTATATCTTTAACTCTGGTCGTTCTGTTAATGGCGCTGGCGGCCGTTTCCTGCGCGGAGAAAGCGCCGGCACCGGAAACGACAACGGCGGCGAAACCCAGGACCTACTCATCACCACCGCAGATGACTATTGATACCAGCAAGCAGTATAAGGCGACTATTGAGACGGAGAAGGGGAAGTTGGTGCTGGAGCTATTCGCCAGGGATGTGCCGGTGACGGTGAATAACTTCGTCTTTCTGGCCCGTGAGGGGTTTTATGATGGCTCCACTTTCCATCGGGTAATACCGGGCTTCATGGCGCAGGGCGGCGACCCTACTGGCACCGGCATGGGTACCGCCGGTTACCGCTTTGATGACGAGTTTACCGGGCACAAGCATGAGGCCGGGGTGCTCTCCATGGCCAATTCCGGGCCAAACACCAATAGTGCCCAGTTCTTCATCACCTTCACGCCGCAACATGGACTTGATGGCAAACACACCGTCTTCGGCCAGTTGATTGAGGGTATGGATGTCCTGCAGAAGCTAACGCCGAGGGACCCGAGCCAGAACCCGCAATTTGAAGGCGATAAGATACTGCGGATAACCATTGAGGAGAGTTAATCAGATTGGTGCCCCGAGCATTCTGAGCAGGCCGCGCAGCCCCCAGTAGCCGGCGTAGGCCACGGTCATGCCTTTGATTATCTTGCCTATGCATGTGATGAGGATATATTTCTTGGCCCCGAAGCGCAACGCCCCGGCGGCCAGGGCCGCGGGGTAGAAGAAGGGGTTAAGTATGGCGGCCAGCACGAAGAGAATCAGCCAGCCCCGCCGCTCCATCAGGTTCATCAGTCTTTCGTAGGCGGTATGAAGCTTGCCGTGGGTGCGGTAATATAAGGCGGAACCGCCACCATAGCCGGTCATATAGATGGTCAGCGCGCCGATGGTTTCCCCCAGACCATTGGCAATGCCGACCAGCCAGGTGTACTCCATTACCCGGCCCAGGGCGAAGACAACTGCCAGCATGGGCACCGGGACGATAATAGTTGCCCCGCCAAGAATACTGATAAGGAAGGCGCCCATGTACCCATAGGCCCCTAGAGCCCGCACCCACTCCCAGTAGTAGATGACGGCCGCCGCCATGAGAAGAGTGGCTACGATACCGAAAATGCCCAGAGCATAAGCCGCCTTGGTAGAGGCCTTCTGAGGTTCCTCTTTGGACATGTCGCCCTATTTTACATTAACTTTTGCCCTATGGCAAACTCTGGTATCTAAGGTAATATTTGCCTTGGTTGTTCTTTCGCTCACCCCCCTGTGTCCCCCTCTCAAACAGATTTGTTCGTTTGCGCTCCATTCTTAATAATGTTTGAGAGGGGGAAAGAGGTAGAGAGGGGTCAGGGGTGAGGCGTCAACTGCCAACCAAATGTAAATAAATCCGTATCTAAGCGACTGCCTTGGCTGAAGCCTTGGCAGCAGCCCTGACGGTGAAGGTCAAGTCTCCGTCGCCAAGGTCAACTTTTACTTTATCGCCTTCTTTATACTCTCCCCTGAGCAGCCTGGTGGACAGCGGGTTTTCCACGTAGCGTTCAATAACCCGCCGCAAAGGGCGGGCACCGAAGACCGGGTCGTAGCCCTCCCTGGCCAGCCATGATTTTGCCTTCTCTGTGAGCTCAATGTCCAGCTTCCGCTCTGTCAGGCGCTTCTGCAGGTCTTTGACCATAAGGTCGACGATGCTCCTCAGCTGCGCCTCGGTGAGCTCGTGGAAGACGATGATTTCATCAAGCCGGTTGAGGAATTCGGGGCGGAAGGTCTTTTTAACCTCGGCCATCACCTTTTCCTTCATCGTCTCGTAGCGCTGCTTCTCTGTCCCGGCATCTTTCCTGCTGGGAGCGAAGCCGAGCCCTGACTCGCGCCGTATCAGCTCAACGCCGGCGTTGCTGGTCATGATGATGACGCAGTTCTTGAAGTCCACCGTCCGGCCGTGACCATCGGTGAGGCGGCCGTCATCCAGAAGCTGGAGAAGGGAGTTAAAAACTTCAGGGTGTGCCTTCTCAATTTCGTCCAGGAGGATAACGCGGTAAGGTCGTCGGCGCACGGCCTCGGTGAGCTGGCCGCCCTCGTCATAGCCGACATAGCCCGGCGGTGCCCCGATGAGGCGGGACACGGTATGGCGCTCCTGATACTCGGACATATCCAGGCGCACCATGGCGTTCTCATCATCAAAGAGGAACCAGGCCAGGGTGCGGGCCAGTTCCGTCTTGCCGACGCCGGTCGGGCCGAGGAAGACGAAGCTGCCGATGGGCCGCCTGGGGTCTTTCAGGCCGGCGCGACTGCGCCGGATGGCTTCGGAGACGGCGGTGACTGCCTCCTCCTGGTTGATTAACCGCTCGTGGATTCTGTCCTCCATGTGCAGCAGTTTCTCCGCTTCGCCCTCAAGCATCTGGAAGACGGGGATGCCGGTCCAGCTGGAGATGAGCTGGGCAATGTGCTCCTCATTCACTGTCCCGCTGATTTTCTCCTGCTTGAGCCACTGGCTCTTGGCTTTATTATATTCACCTTCCAGCTTGAGCCTTTCCGTCCTGAGCTTGGCTGCCTGCGGGTAGTCCTGCCGCTGCGAGGCAGCCTCCTCCTCGTTGGTCAGCTGTTTTAACCGCTGCTCCAGCGCCCGGATTTCCGGGGTGGCGCTCTCGGTGTCAATGCGTATCTTACTCGCCGCCTCGTCAATGAGGTCGATGGCCTTGTCCGGCAGGTGCCGGTCTGATATATAGCGCTGGCTGAGGCGCGCCGCGGCCTCAAGGGCCTCATCGGAGATTTTAATCTTGTGGTGCGCTTCATACCTGGGCCTCAAACCCTTCAATATCTCTATGGTGGCGTCCACCGTTGGTTCCTCAAGATATACTGGCTGCAAACGCCGCTCCAGCGCCTTGTCTTTCTCAATGAACTTGCGGTACTCGTCATTGGTAGTGGCGCCGACGCACTGCAGTTCGCCGTGGGCCAGTGCCGGCTTGAGCATGTTGCTGGCGTCAATGGCGCCCTCGGCGGCGCCGGCACCGACCACGGTATGAATCTCATCAATGAATAGAATAATCTCACTCTTGGACTGACGGACCTCGTCCATCACCGCCTTGAGGCGCTCTTCAAACTCGCCGCGGAACTTGCTGCCTGCCACCAGGGCCCCCATATCAAGCGCCACCACGCGCCGTCCTTTTAGTGAATCGGGGACATCATCGGCGGCGATTTTCTGGGCCAGCCCCTCGGCGATGGCAGTCTTGCCCACGCCGGCCTCACCGACGATAACCGGGTTGTTCTTGGTGCGGCGGGTGAGTATCTGCATGACCCTCTTGATTTCAGCCTCGCGACCAATGACCGGGTCCAGTTTTCCCTGGCGGGCGAACTCGGTGAGGTCGCGCCCGTACTTCTGTAAAGACCGGTAGCGGCTCTCCGCACGACTATCAGTAACCCGGTGCCCGCCGCGTACTTTCTCCAGCACACCGTATACTTTTTCCTGGTCAATGCCGAAATTTTTCAGGATAGAGGCGGCCTGGCCACCTTCCGCGGTAATGGCGATGAGCAGGTGCTCGGTGCTGATGTACTCGTCTTTCAGCCGGTTCGCCTCCTCGTCAGCCAGCTTGAGTAGCTGGGCGATGCGCGGCGTGGCGTATATCTGTCCCAGGGCATAGGTAACCTGGGGCACCTTTGCCAGCGCCGATTCCACGGCCTGTCTCACCGTGGCGGCATCTATTTTAAGTTCATTTAGAATATCGCCAATCAGTCCTCTCTCCTGCTGGAGCAGTGCCAGCAGAACATGCTCCACGTCCCATTGATTATGTTTATACTGGCGAACAAGCTCCTGCGAAGCCGCCAGAGCCTCCTGCGCCAGCTCGGTAAATCTCTCCTGCTTCATTGCTTACTCACCTTCCAGTCTTTTTACTTCAGATTCCAGTTTGGCCATTTCATTCTGCATCTCGCCCATCCGCTGCATCAGGCGCAGGATGACCTCCACGCCGGCCAGGTTCACTCCCATGTCCTCCACCAGTGTCTTGACCCGGCGCAGCAGGTCTATATCCTTATCCGAGTAAAGCCGGATGTTGCCCTGCGAGCGTTTCGGCTCAATCAGGCCGATTCTCTCATAGTAGCGCAGCGTATAGGTCTCCGTGTCGAGAATCCTGGCGGCAACACTGATGACATATCTCGGTTCTTCGTTTTGAGCCATGCAAATTCACCTCCTGTCAACGGCGCAGTTCATTCAGCTGCTTGAAGAGTGCCTTCTCCTTTTCCGATAGCTTTGTGGGCAGGACCACGTTCACCCTGGCGAACATGTCGCCGTGAGGGGAATCACCGAGGTGGGGCATGCCCTGCCCGGCAAGTCGGAAGGAGCGGCCATTCTGTGTTTCCGGGGGTATCTTCAGCGCCACCTTGCCTTTCAGGGTCGGCACCGGCACCTCCCCACCCAGCATGGCCACGGTAAGCGGTACCGGTACTTCAACGTAAAGGTCGTCATTGCGGCGCTCAAACTGGCGATGCGGCTTCACCGATACCACCAGATAAAGGTCGCCGCTGGCGCCGCCGTTGTAGCCGGGCGCTCCTTTGCCGGCGATGCGCACCCGCGAGCCAGTCCTGACACCGGCCGGTATCTTGACCTCAAGTCGCTTCAGGCGGGGCACCATGCCGGCACCCTGGCAGGTGGCGCAGGGCACGTTCTGAATCAGGCCGGAGCCCTTGCAGGCAAGGCAGGGCTCTTCCGATTGCAGGCTGATGGTGCGGGTTGTGCCGCTAAACGCCTCTTCAAGGGTCACTGCCACCGGTGCCTCAAGGCTCCGACCACGCATCGGCCGACTGCGCCGCGTATAGGTGCGGGCGCGTCCCCCGCCGAAAAGTAAATCATCAAACAGGCTGCCCATGTCCTCACCTTCAAAGTGGAAGCCGGTGGCGCCGCCAGCGTCAGCAAAGCCCCGGAAAGACGCCTGCTGTTGCCTCGCCTTCTCAATCTGCTCGGCGTACTGCCACTGGTCGCCGTACTTGTCATATTTCTGGCGATTTTCCTTGCTGGAGAGGACCTCATGCGCCTCGTTGATTTCCTTGAACCTGGCCTCGGCGGACTTGTCGCCGGGGTTAACGTCCGGATGGTACTGGCGCGCCAGCTTACGGTACGCCTGTTTTATCTCCTGCTCGCTGGCGTCCCGCTTTACCCCCAATAATGCATAATAATCTTTCTTGGCCATGGCTGAATCATACCTTTAAATATATTATATAATAGTCAGTAAATAAAATCAATAATAATTAATAAACAAAGTTAATAAACTAATATTAATAATGTGAGGCGGGAATGCCTGTTGCGTGTGTGCTGGGAAAATGAGCGGTGGTCAGGACCGCGCGGCCTGAGCGAAGATATGCAGGAACTGGCTCAGGATGCGGGCCGTTGCCCCCCAGATTACCCGGTTCTGATAATTATATTGATATACCGTAATCGTGTTGCCGCCCCTGACTTCCTCGCGTGAGGTCTCTTTATTCATCAGTTCCAGAACCGGGGCTTCAATTATCTCCTCAGTCTCCCTCCCGTCCACCTTGAATTCATAAGGCCAGGATATATATGCTAGGAACGGTGTGATGAGGTAATTGGTCTTGACGCTGACCACGTCGTCCAGCTCGCCCAGAACCTCATCGTCCTCGGGTTTCAGGTTGATTTCCTCGGTACTCTCGCGCAGAGCGGTGTCAAGCAGCGTTTTATCCCTTGCTTCATGCCTGCCGCCGGGAAACGATATCTCCCCCTTGTGCTTTTCCACCCACTCCGTGCGCTTGATGAACAGGATGTAATATTGCCCGTCTTTCTCATAGATAGGCACTAAAACCGCGGCCGGTATTTGCTCCGGCTCAACGATGCGCTGTTTTTCTCTTTGCGCCAGTATCTGTTTTAATTTTGCCTTCATTTATTATTTATATTAACCGCAATCCGACCATCAAGACAAATTATCTTATATTGAGCTATACTACTAGCCAGATAAAATGCAAAGCGGCTTCCATTTAATCAAGACCGGTGATAGCGCCCGGGCGGGGGAACTGATAACTCCCCATGGCACGGTACCGACGCCTGTTTTCCTGCCGGTGGGCAGCCAGGGCACGGTCAAAACGCTGACCCCGGAAGAGGTGAAGGAAATCGGCTACGGCATGGTGCTGGCCAATACCTACCACCTTTACCTGAGGCCGGGCATTGAGTTGGTGGCGAAGCTAGGTGGTTTACATAAATTCATGGCCTGGGACGGTGCCATCCTGACCGACAGCGGCGGCTACCAGGTATTCAGCCTTTCCCCGCTGTGTCAGGTCGGTGAAGAAGGGGTGAAATTCCGCTCCCACATTGACGGTAGCGAGCATTTTTTAACTCCCGAACTGACCATTGAGCACCAGGAAAAGCTGGGGGCGGATATCATCATGGTGCTGGACGTGTGTCCGGCGTACGACGATAGCTTTGAGAAAGTGCAGCGGGCCACTGAACTCACCCACCGCTGGGCGGAGCGGTGCCGAAAAGCGCATAAAAGTAAAAATCAGGCACTGTTTGCCATCGTGCAGGGCGGAGTCTCCACCGAGCTCAGGCAGCGGTCGGTGGCGTGCCTCACGGCCATGGACTTTGACGGCTATGCCATCGGGGGCCTGAGCATCGGCGAGCCGAAGCAGGTGACTTTTGAAATAGCGGCGCAGACGGCAGCACGGCTGCCCGCAGACAAACCGAGGTATCTCATGGGCGTGGGCGCTCCGGAGGACATCGTTGAGGGAGTGGTGCGGGGCATTGATATTTTTGATAGTGCTCTGCCCACCAGAGTTGCCCGCAACGGTGCCCTTTTCACCTGGGAGGGGCGGCGCAATATCTTGAATGCCGCCTACCGCCGCATGGATAAGCCCATCGTTGCCGACTGCGATTGCTATACCTGCCGCACCTTTTCCGCTGCCTACCTGCATCACCTTTTCAAAGGCGAGGAGCTGCTGGCCTACCGGCTGGCAACGATTCACAACCTGCACTTCATTGCCGACTTGATGGCGAAAGTGCGAAATGCGATAATTGATGACACCTTGGATGGCTTCCGGGAAGAATTCTGGTCGCGCTACCAGCCCACGGATGAAAAAACACGGGTCAGCCAGAAGTATAAGTGGCTGAAAGCAAAAAGAGGTGAACTTGACAGCGGAAGTGTGTCAACCTAATATAACTGTGGCAGATGCTTGTCTGAAAAGACCAAAATAAAAAAGGGAGGAAAACTAAATCTATGGACGAAAAGCAGATGGAACAGATGGCCAAGGAGATTCTCCAGGCGCAGAAGGCGCAAAAGCCGATTGTCAATCTCACTGACCGATTTCCTGACGTAACCGTTGCCGAAGCCTACGCTATCCAGATGAAGCTGGTTCAGTTGAGGCTGAAGAGCGGTGAGAAGATTGTGGGACGTAAAATCGGGCTATGCGCCAAAGCCAATCAGATTATGTTTGGCGTTGATGAGCCGATTTACGGGCACATCTTCAATACCATGGTCATCCCCGAGGGCGAGCCGGTCTCGCTCAGTAAACTGGCCAAGCCGGTGATTGAGGCTGAAATCTGTTTTGTTATGAAGGAAGAATTGAAAGGCCCGGGCGTGGATGTCGCCAAGGCTCTGGCGGCGACCGCTGGCGTATTGCCTGCCTTTGAAATCGCCGGCAACCGCTATAAGGAGCAGAGGAAGAAGGCACCGGATGGGATTTCCGATGATTCCGGGGCCTGTGGGGTGGTGCTCGGCGGACAGCTGACGCCAGTTAACGGCATTGACCTGCGGCTTATCGGCATGGTGCTGGACAAGGACGGTGAGATAATCGCCACCGGTGCCGGCGCTGCGGTGCTGGGCAACCCGGCCCAGGCGGTCGCCAGCCTGGCCAACAAGCTGGCCGAGTATGATATGAGCATCGGCAAGGGCGAATTCATCATCTCCGGCTCACTGCACGCCGCATTTTTCGTGGAAAAACCATGCAGCTACCGCGCCTTATTTGACCGCCTTGGCTCGGTAAGCGTGCGTTTCGTGAGTTAGCCAAGCTCAGCAGCGTTCCTATTAAGCAATACCGTCGGGCCAGCGTGAAAACGCTGGCCCGTTGTGTAATACGTAGACATTGATTTTCCCTGAAACGGAAAAGAGGAGGACAAGATGGTCAGCAAGAGGACGCAAGAGCTGCTGGCTCTGGACCTTAAGTACCTGGTACACGGCTTCGCCGTGGTGGGCAGCGAGGATGTTTGGCCGATTATTGAGAGGGCGGAGGGGGTGAAGTGCTGGGACACGGAAGGCGACTTCTATTATGATGCGGCCTCGCAGCAGACGAGCAATACCCTGGGACACGGTCAGAAGGAGATTATTGATGCCATCTGCGAGCAGGCACGCAAGCTGCAGTTTGCCCACCTGCTGGCCCGGCAGTCAAACGTGCCCATCATTGAATATGCCGCCGAGCTGGCCAAGGTGGTGCCGGCGGGAATGGCCCATTTCTTCTTCACCAATGGCGGCACGGAGGCGGTGGAAACATCCTTCAAGCTAGCCAGGCTCTACTGGCATGTTCATGGAAAGCCAAAATATAAAATCATCAGCCTGCAGGACGGTTTCCATGGCGCCGGCATGGGTTCGGCGGCGGCCACGCGTGCCGGCAGCGGCGCCTTCTGGACCGGATATGCTCCCCTCGCCGCCGGATTCATTCAGGCACCCACTTTCTACTGTAACCGCTGTGCCTTCAATCTGAAATACCCGTCCTGCGATATTATCTGCGCTCGCTACGTGGAAAAAGTTATCAGGGCGGAAGGAGCGGACAGCGTTGCTGCCTATATCGCCGAGCCGGTCATGGGGGCGGCGGGCAACGTGGCCCCGCCACCCGAATATTTCCCCATCGTGCGGCAGATATGCAGCCAGCACGATGTGTTCATGATTGCCGATGAAGTGCAGACCGGCTTCGGCAGGACGGGCAAGCTGTGGGGCCAGGAGCACTGGCCGGTGAGCTGGGATATCATGACCACCGCCAAGGCAATCAACGGCTGCTACATACCCTTCGGCGCCACGCTGCTCAGCGACCGTGTTTTTGAGGGGCTGAAAGGCACCATGCTCTGGCACGGCTTCACCCAGCACGGCAACCCCATATGCGCCGCTGCCGCCAGCGCCGCGCTCAAGATTATCTTCCGGGATAAAATGGTGGAGAATGCGGAGAAGGTGGGCAGCTATGTCTTGGAGCGCCTTAACCGTGAATTTAAAAAGCTGCCCATCGTCAGCGATTGCAGCGGCCTGGGCCTGATGCTCGGCATAGAGCTGGTCAGGGACAAAAAATCGATGACGCCGTTTGATACTGAGACGACGAGGAAATGGCTGCGGGGGGTGCTTAAAAGGGGACTGAACGCCCGCATGGCGCTGGCCCGGGACTACTCCAGGTTGCGTTTCAATCCGCCCATCATCACCACCCCAAAAGAGGCGGACGAGATGCTGGATATACTTTACACCTCGCTGGCAGAACTGAAATAGCCGAAGGGGGTAAAAACAATGGAAAGTCAGGTGAAACTGAACGAGGAGCGTCTGGAACTGGTGGAAAAATTCAAGAAGCAGCTGCCTGATGTTTATGCTGGTCTCCACGGCCTGATTGACACAGCTTACAAAGATGGAGCGCTGAGCGTCAAGGTCAAGCGGTTGATGTCACTGGCCATTGCACTGGGGGTGGGGTGCACCAACTGCGTCCTTGCCCAGTCAAAGCATGCCCAGAATGCTGGCGCCACGAAAGAGGAATTTCTGGAAACGGTCGGGGTGGCGGTGGCCATGCGTGGTAGCACCGGGGCCGCCGAGTCAATGAGAGTAATCAAGCTGCTGGATGAGCTGGGCATGCTCTAGGCGGTGTTGCGCTTTATCCATGCCAGATAGTCCGGGTTGCCGCTGGTAATCAGGACGACGATATATCTGGCCTCTTCCAGGCACCCATCTCAGACGATGGCCAGCATTTTGTCCACCGCTGCCTTGGCTTTAATTCCAATATTCTCGGAGACGGTCACCTGCGGCCGCATCTCTTCCAGCGACCAGAGGACTTTCTCCAGTGTGATGAGCTTCATGTTGGGGCAGATTGCCTGCTCCGAGACCGGGATGAATTTCTTGCCCGGGTTTTCCTTTTTCAGCCGGTGGATGATGCCGATTTCGGTGCCGACAATCATCTCCTGAACGTCATTCCTCTGTGCGTACCTTATCATGCCGCCGGTGCTCATGACCTCGTCGGCCACGGCGATGACATCAGGGCGGCACTCGGGGTGCACTACCACTTTCGCCCGGGGGTTCTCCTTTTTAAGCTGAATGATGTCCTGAGACTGAATGCGGACATGGGTCGGGCAGTAGCCCGGCCATAGGTGGAACTTCTTGTTTACCTTGGTTGATACGTAGTGCCCGAGATACTGGTCGGGCACGAAAAGTATCTCATCGTTGTCAATGCTCTCCGCCACCTTGATGGCATTGGCCGAGGTGCAGCAGATATCGGACTCGGCCTTGACTGCCGCCGTGGAGTTGATATAGCAGACCACGGTAGCCTTGGGCAGCTCTTTTTTCTTCCGCCTTAGCTGTTCGGCGGTAATCATGTTGGCCATCGGGCAGCCGGCGTGGCGGTCGGGAAGGAGAACAGTTGCCTTCGGACAGATGATAGCCGCGGTCTCCGCCATGAAATGCACGCCGCAGAACACAATGACATCAGCCTTCACTCTGGCCGCGTTCTGGCTCAGGCCGAGCGAATCGCCCACGAAGTCGGCGATACCTTGAATCTCACCGAGCTGGTAGTTGTGGACCAGGATGACGGCATTTTTTGCTTTCTTCAGCTCTAGAATTTTAGCTGCCAACGATGCCCTGTCGTCGCTCATGACTGTTCTCCAATTAATACTTCATCTCCCGGCCTGACTTTCCCTCCCCGCAAAACCCGGGCAAAGACGCCTTCCTCAGGCATGATGCACTGGCCGACCTGACGGCGGATGGCACAGGCGGTGTGGCATTCTTTGCCTATCTGGGAGATTTCAAGCAGAGCTTCATCGCCTATGGCCAGCCTGGTGCCCAGCGGCAGCCGGTGCAGGTCTATCCCCTCCACGGTGATATTCTCGGCGAAGTCCCCGGGGCCCAGCTCCAGACCCAGGCCGCGCATCTTGCCAATGCTGGCGACGGTGAGCAGGCTTACCTGACGATTGGGCATGCCGCCAGCGTGGGCGTCACCAATCAGCCCATGCTCCTCTTTAAGCAGGCCTTCGGCAACCGCCTGTTTCTTGGTACCTTTTTTCTG
>VGOH01000023.1 GCA_016875955.1 Chloroflexota bacterium | reverse complement strand
GCCCCACACCTGCCCCCACGGTCGGCCCATCCTGATTCACCTCAACAGCCAGCAGTTGCGACGGGAGTTCGGGCGGGGATAAGAAATTACGGCGCCTCTAACTCTGAAGGCTTTTGTAACAACTCCCAGCGCACCATGCCGTCCTCAATGAGCTGGCGGATTTTCCGTTCCTGAGGGGTGAGCTGTGCCGTCCGCCCCGCCTTTATCTCCATGATGACGATTTCCTCGGGCTCGCCGCGGGAAAGCCCCGGAAAGACGATGAGGTCGACCGGGCTGCCGATGAAGCGAGCCTCGGTGGGGTCGTACTTGAAATCGGGCAGGTAAGGTGCCATCTGCTCGGTGAACTTGCCTCCCAGCACCGCCCGACTCTGCGACACAGCGTCGCGCACCGCTTTCTGTCTCTCCTCTTCCCACTTTAGCTGTACTTCCTCCTGCCACTGCCGGAATTTCTGCTCGTATCTATATCGGGTGGTGAAGTAGACCAGCAGAATGCCCAGAATGGCGGCGACGGTTATAATGATGATGATGAGGGCGACAATGTCCATGGTGAACCTCCCCGAACCTTATCGGTGGTGGACTGTTGGTTGGTATTTCAACCGGGTTATCCGGTCGGTTGCTGGCTGCTGCCTGGCTTTATCAGGGGCACCCCGGCGGCGCAAAGCGGGCAGTCTTCGGGGCGATAGGCTACCGTGGCGGCGCGGTGGCAGCGGAAAAGAGGGAAGCCGTGGTCCTGCGTCCGCTCGGAGCGGTCCACCAGCACGCCGATGCCGATGATGTTGCCGCCCAGCTTTTTGACGGCAGCGATAACCTCGCGTATGGAGCTGCCCGTGGTCAGGATGTCATCAACGATGAGCACCCGCTCGCCGGCGTCTATATTGAAGCCCCGGCGGAAGCTCCTCTCAGTACCCTCTTTCTCGGCAAAGATGCCGCGGACGCCCAGCTGGCGGGCGACCTCGTAGGCGAGGATGATGCCGCCGGTGGTTGGCCCGGCAACCACCTGCACCCGCTGATGGCGAAAGTGGTCGGCAATCATACGGCAGAGCTGCTCGGTGTAGCCGGGAAACTGCAGGATGCGGAACTTCTCCCAGTAGGCCGGGGAGTGCAGGCCGGAGGTGAGCAGGAAGTGGCCCTTGAGCAGTGCCCCTGATTTTTGAAGAATCTCTTCCGTCTCGCTGGCCATTCCTACCTCCAGGCCGATACCGGACTACCTATTTATATATATAACAACGGACCAGGTATAAATCGAATAGATTGGTCAGCTGCTCTGACAGCGAGTATTCTGGCACCAGCCCCCACTTCGGTGGCGGCCAGATGGAGACCCAGGCTTTGCCGACGATGTTCTGACGGGGCACAAACCAGCCGGTGTGCGAGTCGTTGCTTTTATTGCGGTTATCGCCGAGGACGAAGTACTCGTTGGCCGGGACCTTTTGCTCGGGGAAATTGTAATTGGGCGGGTTCTTGATATAGGGCTCCTTCAATTCGGTGTTGTTCACGTAAACTGCACCGTCTTTAATCTCCACCGTGTCCTTGGGCAGGGCGATGATGCGCTTGATGAGGTCATTGTCCTCGCCGTTGACCGGCCTGAAGACAATAACATCGCCCCTGTCCGGCTCGTGCAGGCGGTAGCTGACTTTGCTTACCAGAACGCGCTGGCCGCTGTAAAAGTTCGGCTCCATGCTGATGCCGAGGACAATAACGGTGTCAATGGTAAACCGCAGCAGGAAGAAAACGGCCAGGGCGAGTGCGGCGGTAATGGCAAGCTCACGGAAAAACGACTTCATTGGCTACTTACTCCGCTTAACGGTTCAATTATAGTCCATTCCTGACCCTCTTGCCAATTCAGCCTATCGTGCGGTGCTGAGCCAGAGCTTTTCCCCGTCGGTGGTGAAAGTTACCGTCCCGTGCCGGTCGGTACGGCAGATATTACCGGCGCCGAGCTTCTGCTCCAGCCTGGCCACAACCTCAGGGCTGGGGTGGCCGAACTTGTTTTCGGTGCCAACGGAAATGACCGCTATCTGCGGACTGACCGTATCCAGGAATTCCTGAGTGGTAGAAGTCGCCGAACCATGGTGGGCGACTTTTAAAACGGCGCTTCGGCAGGCTGCCCGCCTGGTGACGAGGTAGGATTCCGCTTCCTGCCCGATATCTGCGGTTAGCAGGAAACTGACGCGACCCATCTTCAGCAGCAGGACTGTGCTGTTATCATCACCGATGTCTTCATCGGCGTTACACCACGCGTTGTCCGGCGGGTGGAGCACCGTCAGCGTTGCCCCGGCCAGCGCCATCTGCTGTCCGGCACAGGCGGTGGTCTTATCAATATTCCTCTCTTCAATCAGCCTTTGCCACTCCCCGTATAATGCCGAATCGCTGTCAAGGTTTGGCGTCAGCACTTTGGCCACGCGGAAACGTTGCAGCACCTCAACCAGACCGGCGAGGTGGTCCTGGTCGGGGTGCGTCAAGACAACCAGCTCTATGGTCCTGTCCCAGAAGGGCATCTGCCGGCCCAGTTCTACGTTTACCTGCTGCGGGCTGGGGCCGCCGTCAACCAGCACCTGCTGCGTCCCCTGCTGTATCAGAATGGCGTCGCCCTGGCCCACGTCCAGGAAGCTGACATGAAGCCTATCATCGGGCATGGTGATGGCGATAAACCACACCAGGACCGCCATCGTGGCCAGTGACGGCATCACCCATTTCCCACTCCTTTGATTGACAAGGCTCATTGACCGGCTGGCACCGGCCCTGAGCCCGGCGGTCACCTTTGGTATCCCGCCTGCCTTTATCTGCCTGCCCAGGATGACGATTGCGGTCAGGCCGGCATAGTACAGCCACAGCCCGACCGGGGCCGGCGGCGCCACTTCAATGAAGGCGAACGGTGACGCTGCCAGCCAGCTGGATACAGAGAGTATATAGGCAAGAAACGGCCAGGCCAGCCAGCCGATAACCTGGCCGGCGGCCAGAAATATGAGCCCGGCAATGCCGGCTACAGCGCCGACCAGGATTATCATGGGCAATGCCGGCAGGAGCAGGAAGGTGGCCAGCGGCCCAGCAAAAGAAATGATGCCAAAGTAGTAGGCCACCGCCGGCCAGACGGCGATTACCGCGGCCATGGTGACGCTGAGGCTGTCGCTGGCAAAGTTGGCCGCCGTTGCTGCCGCTCCCTCTGCGCCGATAACTGCTTTCACCACCTTCCTGCCCAAAGAGCGCAGGGGAGGGAAAAGAAAGACCAGCCCGGCCATGGCCAGGAAGCTCATTTGAAAGGCGGCGTCGCCCAGAATGTAGGGACTGATGCCGACCATTATCGCCGCGGCGAACATCAGGGCGGTCATGGCACTGCGCTGCCGGCCCAGAAGCTCGGCGGTGAGAAACAGGCTGGCCATAATGGCGCCGCGGATTACGGGCGGGTGCATGCCGGTGAGCAGCGCATAAAGCCATATAGCGGCCAGCGTCAGCCAGACATACAGATAGTATCGCCGTCCGAACAGCCAGATGCCGAGGCTGAGCACAACGCCGGCGACGATGCCCAGGTGGAGGCCGGATATGGCCAGCAGATGGGCGGTTCCGGTGCGGACAAAGTCATCTTTGACTGCTGGCGGTATATTTTCGCGGATGCCCAGAATGATACCCTGGGCCAGTGAGGCCTGCGGTTCGGGCAGCACTCTGGCGAGCGTCTGGGCCAGGCTGGCTCTTAGTTCATATATCCAGGCCAGTGGTCTGAAGCCGGCGCCGCGGGCTTCAATTTCAACCTCGGGATAAAGCATGGTGCTGCGAATGCCCTGGTGGGCCAGGTAGCCCCGGTAGTCAAAGCCGTCAAGAGGTGGTGGCGTCACCAGCTCACCGCTGGCATGAAGTCGGTCGCCGTATTGATAGGTGGCGGTGCGCGGCACAAAGAGCAGGGCATTCCCCCCGACCGCCCGCCACTGGCCTTCAATAAGTATTTCCGAGGCAGCAAAGTAAAGGCGGGTGGCGCGGTCGCTGATTTCAGGGTCCCTGGCCACCACGCCCCTGATTTCAGCCCGGCCGCGGTCGTTGTAGAAGCTGAGGTCGGCAGCGTCGGTGACGTTGAGGCTCTGATAGGCATACCATGAGGCGGTGAAGAGGGCAATCAGGCTCAGGCTGCTGACGATGATCATTTTACGGTGCTTTTTAAGCAGCCAGAGAAATAGCAGCGGTACGAGGCTGGCTGACAGCAGCGCTAGCGACAGGTCAAATCTGGCACCCAGAAAAATGCCGACCACCCAGGCGGCGCTAAGCAGAATCAGCGGCACGAGTTCCCTTTCTGAATGTTAGTCCACGACCGTAATCAGATTTTTGATTTTTTCGTAGGTATCCGTCCCGATGCCTTCCACATTGGTTATTTCGCTGATGCTGCGGAACGGCCCGTTCCGCTGGCGGTAGTCCACGATAGCCTGAGCCCTGGTCTGGCCAATGCCGGGCAGTGCCTGCAGCAGCCAGGCTTCGGCCCGATTCAGGTTTATCTTCTGTGGCGCCTCTGCTTCATCGGCGGAAAGAACGCGGAGCTCAATGCCGTCTGGATGGGCGGTGGCATTGGCCCCTCCCGCCGCCTGCAGTAAATCAGCAATGGAGTCGTCGGCTTTGAGCAAGTAAATGCCAGGGGCATTCACCGCGCCGGTAATGGATATCTGGCCGCGGATTTCCGGTGGTGGCGGCAGCGTGATTTCAATCGGCTGGCTGCGGCTGTATTTGGCCCAGATTAAGGTACCGCCCGCCACGAGCACGATAATGAGAAGCAGGATAACCGCTGCCCGGAATTTGTTAACCCTGGTCATGGCCGTCTCCTGAGATGGTATTTATCTAATATGGGCGGAATAGTGCCGGATGGTCTGTGGCAGGTAGTTTCCCGAACCCTTGCCTTCGATGTCTCCATCAAAACATTCCGGTTCTTAAATGCCGGTCAGGATGGCGCGCAGTTCCTCTTCCAGCTCTGGAGTGGTCAGGGCGATTATCTGGTCTCCTTCGCGGATGACGGTGCCGGGATTGGGGATAGCCGGTTTGCGGTCTTTGGGAATAACCAGCGCCAGCTTGGTACCCTCTGGCAGCCGGACCTCCTTGACCGATTTGCCAATGGTCTTGGCATCTTGAGGAATGCGGACTTCCACGACCTCCAGCCCCTTGTCGGCGCGCGTTATCAGGTGGGTCAGCGGGTGGGTGGGCACTTCTTTCTCTATAGCCTCCAGGATGATATTGGTGGCACTTACGGTAACATCGATTCCCAGCTTTTTGAAGATGGCCTCGTTTTGCGGATTGCGGATGCGGGCGATGGTGCGGGGCACGTTGAATTTATGCTTGGCCACCTGACAGGCGACCAGGTTATCTTCATCTTCGCCGGTAACGGCCACCAGCATATCTGCCCGGCTCGTGCCTACCTCGGTCAACGTGGCGGCCTCGCAGCCGTCGCCTCGCACGCAAACGCTGCCCATTTCCTCATTGATAATGTCGCAGAACTGGGCGTTCTTCTCCACAATGAGTACCTCATGTTTCTCATTAAGCAGAGCCTTGGCCAGGTAATAGCCCACTCTACCACCACCGATAATGATGATATACATATATATCCCCTTAGCTCTCTACTTTCTCTCTCACCAGCTCGGCAAAGATGGCCGTGGGGCTGAAGGCCTCCAGGCCGAGGGTATCATACATCTCCTGCCGCAGGGGGTCGTAGATGCGGGAGATAACCCGCGGCACATGGAAAATGTGCTTGGCAATCTGGGCCGCCATGACGTTGCGGTTGTCGCCCTGTGTCATGGCGATAAAAACGTCTGCTTCCTCTATGCCAGCTCTCTTCAATACGTCCCCATCCATGCCATTGCCGAGGAGTGCCGTGCCTTTGAAATCAGGCGGCAACCTGCGAAAGCTGTAAGCATCAATATCAAGGATGGTGATATCATGGCCGTCCTGCTCCAGCAGGGCGGCAATCTGCGCACCAACTCTGCCGCAGCCCATAATAAGTATCTTCATTCTACCCTCAACTGGATTAATTATTGATGATAAAGTATCACCGGGCAGGGTGAGTTCTTTAACACATAGGGGACCACACTGCCCAGGCTGAATTGGCCAAAGCGTTTCTTGTACTTTACCCCCATCAGGATAAGGTCAACACCCCGCTCCACCGCTTCATCGATTATCGCCGGACCGGCGTCACGGGCCTGGAGTATATCTGTATCCACCTCGTATTCTTCTTCCTCTTCAGCGATGGACTCCATTTTATCCATAATGCCATCCGCCTTTTCAATTTCAGGCTTGATTTCAGCATCAAGGGGCAGGGCACGCTTGATGGTGATAACGTAAACCGACCAGACTTTGCCTTTCTCTTTTTTGGCCAGCCTGATGGCCAGCCTTAACGCTTCAACATCAGCCTCGCTGCCGGTTACTGGCACCAGAACCTTATGAAATTCCATTTTCCCCAGCCATATTTTTATTCAGCGTATTATTATAATCCTACGCCCGAAAATCTACAATACTATAACTATATCTTTTTTATTGGCTCGCCTGGCCCTCCGGGGCCTCAAGGAACGGCAATTTTTCCCGTTTGCGGTAGAAATAGTAGATAATGACGCCCACCACCATCCAGGCAAGACCAACCCACCGGCTGTAAGGCTGGGTAATCAGGATGATGACCCAGATTACGGTCAGCGCACACAGGCCCAGAATGGCGGTCAGCGGCAACTCACGTTCTTTTACCCTGATATTGCCGCCGAGCTTGAACGGGCGTGGCAGGTCTGGCCGCCGGAGGCGCAGGCTGATGATTGAGGCGTGGGCAAACATGAAGGCGAGCAGGGAACCAACCGCATATAACGCGCCCATGTTCTCAAAGACATTGGCTTCAAAGAAACCGGGCAGCAGGATGAGGATGGCGACGACGCTGAACAGGATTATGGAGATGTACGGCGTCTTGAACCTAGGGTGAATGCGACTCAGCACCGGCGGCACCAGCCGGTGATTTCCCAGCGAGAAGGCGAGCCGGGAAATACCAATCAGGCCGGCATTGGTGGCGATAAGCAGGATGGCGCCGGCCAGGATGGCAATCAACGGCTTGAGCACATCACGCAGCAGCACCAGCGGCAGGTTGGCGGCGATGCCGGCGACCGGGTCCCGGGACCAGTCCGAGGCCAGCTCCTGCGGCGTCATTACCGATAGCGATACCAGCGATATGCCGGCAAAGACGACCAGGACTGCCACAATCATCATTACCAGCGCGCGCGGCACCTTTTGCTCCGGCTTTCTGGTCTCCTCTGCCATCTGCGACACGGTTTCAATGCCGGTATAGGCGATGGCGGCCAGCGCAATGCCGATAATCAGGTTCTGCGGCGCCGGCCAGTTATCAAAAATGCGGCTGAGCAGTACTTTGGGGTTGAAGACAAGCACAAAGCCGATAACCACCAGAGAGATGTGGGTTGTTAGGTGCAGCACGGCGGCGCTGATATTGACCAATGATGTCTCCTTGATGCCGATGACATTCAGGAGCATGAGGAAGAAGACAATGCCCATGGAGGTCAGTGTACCGATGGCCGCTGAGTCCTTGAGCGGCTCCCAGAAGAAGCCGAGGTAAGGGGGGATGGTGAAGGCGGAGATGGAGATGGTGACGATGTAGCTCAGCATCAGTGCCCAGCCGGCGATAAAGCCAATCAGGTCATTAAAGCCATGCCGGGCGAAACTGGCCGAGCCGCCCGCCTCCGGCAGCGCGGCGGTGCCTTCGGCATAGGTGAGCGCGGTAAAGATAAAGAGGATGCCAGCGATGCCCAGTGCCACGGGCGTTGCCCCCATCGCTACCAGTGCTACGATGCCCAGGGCATAATAGATGGAAGAGCCAACATTTCCATAACCGGCACTGAAGACGGCGGGGATACCGAGCACCCGTCGCAGGCGGAACCGTTTGATTCTCCTAGGGCGAAATACCCTGTCACCAGGTTTGGGTTGCCAAGGGGTGGTCTGCATATTCAAAATTCAGTTTATTTACTCTGCCCCTTTTTCCGTACAATGAGCTATTTTATGCCCATTCCAGGCGGCTGTCAAATCATTAAAAACGGCATAAATATTGACAAATGGCATATTTGCAGCTATAATATATGCCATATGGCATAGAGAAAGGTGCCGCCGTGATAATCAGGACGAGAGTATTTGAGCTGTGTGATGGACACTACCACAACCTGTCCGAGCTGGCTCATGCGATGGGGATATCTGTCAGCCAGGTTTATCGTGTGCGTGATGGGAAACGCTCTATCAATCAAAAGTTCATTGTCGGGGCCAAGCGGGCGTTTCCCAGCTGCGGGCTTGATGAGCTTTTTTACCTTGAGAGTAATAATTCTGACGGTCTTGGCTTGAGGACAGCTGTCACTGAATCTTGCCACAGAGCTGATTAGCGCTAAGGGTATTTAACGGGTTTTGTTTGCTTTTAGTTGCTCTCAGATGCTTACCCCCTGTGTCCCCCTCTCATTTTTATAGCACCCCTCTCCAGCCATAATAAGTGTGGTTGTCGGCCAACGTTATTGGCTGGAGAGGGGACAGGGGTGAGGTGAGCAGATAACACCCAGATGCAGATAAAACCTTTCGTTTAAAGGCCGGTTTCTTCTGGCTGTATCTTGCGCAGCGTTTCCCGCGCTTCAGGGTGGTCAATATACAGCGTCCCGTTGAGGTGGTCAATCTCATGTTCCAGCGCCTGGGCTAAAAGGCCCTCCGCTTTTACCCTCAGTTCCTTACCGTTCTGGTCTTTACCTTTTACGGTCACCGCTTCGGCGCGTTTTATCTGTCCAGTATAGCCGGGAACGCTGAGGCAGCCTTCATCAATAATCCTTTCCCCCCGGCGGCGCACTATCTGTGGGTTGATTAAAACAATATCCTCTTCTTCGGGTATGCCGATGACAATAACTCGTAAGGGGACACCCACCTGCGGCGCCGCCAGCCCGACGCGGCCCGGCTCGACATGCATCGTCTCCAGCATATCCCGGACCAGCTTTTTAATGGAGCGGTCAATGGCGTGGACTTTTTTCGCCTTCTGCTTCAGCACCGAATCGGGAACAATACGGATTGGAAGTACCGCCATACCAGTTCCTTGAGTTAAAAAATCGATTACAGTTTACTAGAGCAGGCCCACCGGGTCAATGTCAACCGTCCAGCCCTGCGGGAAGTTTATCTGCGCCAGGAAAGAGGATAGCCCGGCACCGCGCAGTACGAGCTGCCAGCGGTAGCGTCCTCTGAGGCGGTGGATGAATGCCGGCGCTGGGCCGATCAGGTTAATATCGCCGATACCTCTGGCGTCCCTCTCCAGTGTAAGCGCTCTGGCCATTTTTTCCGCCTCGCGCTGGCAGATGGCGTCGTTGGTGTGGCTGCAGGTCAGAAGCGCCAGCCGGGAAAACGGAGGATTACGCAGCTGACGCCGATAGTCAATCTCCCTTTCGTAGAAAGCGGTGTAATCATGGCTGGCTGCGGCCTGAATGGCGTAGTGTTCCGGTGAGAAAGTCTGGAAGATTACCTGTCCGCCCAGAGGCCCCCGCCCGGCCCGGCCCGCCACCTGGCTCAACAGCTGGAAAGTCCGCTCGCCGGCACGGAAGTCAGGCAGGTTCAGGCTGGTGTCGGCGCTGACCACGCCCACCAGCGTCACCCGCGGCAGGTCCAGCCCCTTGGCCACCATCTGTGTGCCGATGGGGATATCCGCCCGGTGCTCGCGGAACTGGCGCAGTATCTTCTCGTGCGACTCTTTGCTCCGGGTCATATCGCTGTCCCAGCGGAGCAGTCGCGCCCGCGGCATGATGTAGCTGACCTCCTGCTCCAGCTTCTGCGTGCCCAGGCCCAGATATTTCATCTGACGGCTGAAACAGCGGGGACAGCAGTCGGGCACCGGCGTTTTTTGGTTGCACTGGTGGCAGACCAGAACGTCTTCAGTATAGTGGTGGGTCAGCGTTACCTCACAGCGGCGGCAGCGCAGCACGAAGCCGCAGCGGCGGCATTGAATGAACGTGGCGCCACCACGGCGGTTGAGGAATAAAATAACCTGCTCCCCGGCGTTGACTGCCTGCGTGATGGCCTTTGACAGGCTGCGACTGAAAACGCTGCGGTTGCCGGACTTCAGCTCCTCCCTCATGTCCACGACCTCAACCTGTGGCAGCAGTGCGCCTTCCACCGGCACCACGCGCTCAGGAAGTTGTAAGAGTTTAAAGTCGCCCTGCCGGGCCTGAAAATAGCTACCGACGTCAGGGGTGGCGCTGCCCAGGATGACCACCGCCCCGGTCAGCTCGGCCAGCTTCAAAGCGGCATCGCGGGCGTGGTAACGGGGCGACTGGTCCTCCTGCTTGTAGTTCCATTCGTGTTCCTCGTCAATGACAATGAGGCCGAGGTCGGGCTGGGGGGCAAAGAGGGCGCTCCTCGGGCCGATGACCACGTCGCACTCGCCGTCCCTGATTCTCCGCCATTCGTCATACCGCTCGCCGGGGGAGAGCTGGCTGTGCAGGACAGCGACGCGGCGCGGGAAGCGGGCGACAAAGCGCTCGATGGTCTGCGGGGTGAGCGATATTTCCGGCACCAGGGCGATGCCCCGTCGGCCCAGCTTCACCGCCTCCGCCAGTGCCCTAAGGTATATCTCGGTCTTGCCGCTGCCGGTGACACCGTGGAGCAGGAAAATTTTCTGCCCTGTTTGCTCATCATGCAGCGCTTCGCAAATTCGGGCAAAGGCGATCTCCTGAGCGTGGGTCAGCTGCGGCGGCGGCGCCGGCGCCATGTCCTGATGGGAAATCGGCTCGCGCCTGATTTCAACCTCTTCAATGGCGATAAATCCCTGGCGGAGCAGGGCATTGGCCGTCGCTTTATCCGCGCTGAGCTGCTGCCTGGCTTCCGTCCAGGGCACCGGCGCGGCCTGCTGGCTCAGAAAATCAAAAAGAGCGGCCTGTTTCCAGGCTCGTTTCTGCTTGAGCGCTGCTGATATCTCTGGGGCACTGGCGGCGGATACGTTAAGCCGCAAAAAAGATATCTTCTTGGGCTGTATCTTTATCGGCTCAAGCTCATAGTTTCTCGCCGCCAGTCCCCGTTTCACCAGTTGCGAGACAATGGCCTGCGCTTTCTTTTCCCCGAACTTCTTCTCCAGCTCCCTGAGGCTGACCCTTTCCTGTTTCTGTAATAGCGCCAAAATCTGGCGCTGCTCTGGAGTAAGAGAGGAGATGTCCGATTCATCGGCATCCGGCGCTGCCGAGACAAAAGTCAGCGTTTTCCGTTCAAACCCCGGCGGCAGCATGAGGGCCACGGCACTGAAAAGGGGGGAGAGATAGTAATCGCTCAGCCATTGGGCCAAGCTTATCCGGGCTGCGGAGAGAAGCGGGCGCGACTCAATGATGCCGGAGATGTCTCTGGTCTCGGCCACCACCGGGTGGGGGCTCAAGGCCATGACGATGCCCTGCAGGGTGCGCTCACCGAAGGGGACCCATACCGCCTGCCCCACCTCAATATTCAGGTGGAGGGGTATGGCATAGCTGAAAGTGCGGCGCTGGGCAATCGGGGAATTAACGCTGACCTCCGCATATTTCATACTGTGCTCCACCGGATTGTTTTGAAGCTGCTATTGCCCTGCGGCGCCGATAATTT
>VGOH01000022.1 GCA_016875955.1 Chloroflexota bacterium | reverse complement strand
CATTGAATTGCTGAAAAATTACGGAATCAAGCGTATAGTGACCGGCTGTCCCCATTGCTACAACACACTGAAGCACGAATACCCGCAGTTCGGCGGCGATTTTGCAGTTGTCCACCATACCGAATTCATTGCCGGACTTATCCGGGAAGGCAAGCTGCCGGGCATAAAAGCGACGACGGGCCTGACAACTTATCATGACTCATGTTATCTGGGAAGGTACAACGGCATCTTTGAGGCACCGCGGCAGGTTCTGCACCGCCTGGGCGTGAAGCTGGTGGAGATGGAGCGGAATATGGAATACGGCTTCTGCTGCGGGGCTGGTGGCGGGCACCTGTGGCTGGAGGAGCAGAAGATGGGCGAGCGCATCAATGAGATGCGCACCGAGCAGGCATTGTCAACAAAAGCCGGGGTCATCGCCACCGCCTGCCCCTACTGCCTGCAGATGTTTGCCGACGGCATACAGACCAAGCAGGCGCAGGAGTCAGTCCGGGCCATGGACATCGCCGAGCTGGTGGCGCAGGCGCTGTCCTGACGTTTGACGGCCTATGGCTAATATTGTAAGTTAGTAACTAGCGGGAACAAGTATCAGGGCAGGAGGGCAGACATGCGCAAAGTAGCGATAGTGGGCGTGGGGGAAACGAAGTTCAGCGGCCCGCAGATGAGGACGAGCGTTGAGCTCTTTGCCGAGGCGGCTGCGGAAGCACTCGCCGGCTCAAACCTGAAGCCGAAAGATATCCAGGCCCTCTTCCTGGGCAATGCGCTGGGGGACTTTGCCGAGGGGCAGGGTTCGGTGCAGGCCTTTGCTGCTGAGAACATCGGCTGCTTCAACATCCCGGCCAATCGCTACGAGGGCGCTTGCGCTTCGGCAAGCATGGCCATAAGAGATGCCTGGATGTGGGTTGCCTCCGGGTTCTATGATATTGTCCTGGCGGGCGGTGTGGAGAGGGCGGCCACCATGGGCACCCCGCTGGCCACGCGCACCTTCGCCATGTTCAGCGATTCGCGCTATGAGTTTGCCACCGGCCTCACCTTCCCGGCGGTCTTCGCCATGCTGGCACATCTCTATGCCGCGAAATATAACATACCGCTGCCCCGGCTGAAGGAGCAGCTGGCGGCGGTATCAGTGCAGTCTTATAAATACGGCATGTTCAACGCCAAGGCACACCTGCGCAAAGAGGTGGACATGGCGGCGGTGCTGAGCTCTTTCATGGTGAGCACGCCGCTGCAGCTGCATGACTGCTGCCCGTTCTCCGACGGCGCGGCCGCCCTCGTGGTGGCTTCGGAGGAAGTGGCCTGGAAGCTGACCAGTAAACCGGTATTCATCGTTGGCGTCGGGCAGGCCTCTAACGGGCCAATGGCCAGCCAGCAGGAGTTCCTGCCCAGGCTCAGGGCCAGGGAATTGTCGGCCGAACGAGCGTATGACATGGCCGGGCTGAAACCGAATGATATCGACATCTGCGAGCTGCACGACTGCTTCAGCATTGCCAGCCTCATCTCTGCGGAGGGCCTCGGCTTTTTCGATTACGGTACCTCAGGTGAAGCCTGGCTGAAAGGCGAAGCAGACATCGGTGGCAAGATTGCCATCAATCTCTCCGGCGGCCTCAAAGCAAAGGGACATCCCATCGGCGCCACCGGCGCCGGTCAGGTCTACGAGATAGTGAAACAGTTCCGGGAGGAAGTGGAGCCGGAGCGACAGGTGGAGGGGGCCAGAACCGGCCTGACCGATACCCTGGGCGGCGATGGCTGCACGCTGGTGAATATTATTCTGCAGCGGGGCTGGTAATAAAGGTAGCTGGCTGTTCGGAGGCGAAGATGGCATATAAATTGACCTATCAGGAATACAGCGAGGCGCTGAAACAGCAGAAGCTGCTGGGATTGAAATGCCGGAGTTGCGGCGCCGTCACCGTGCCGCCCAAGATGGTCTGCCGCCGCTGTGCCAGCCCTGAGCTGGAGGTCGTGGCGCTGAAAGGCTCGGGCAGGATACAGACCTTCACCACCTGCAACGTGGCTCCGGAGGGGCGTGAGGACGAGGTGCCCTATATTGTGGTGCTGGTGGAGCTTGAGGAGGGCCCCTGGCTCATGGGCCGTCTGGTCGGCATGGCCCCGGAAAAGGCGACCATGGAGGCGCTTATCGGTAAGTCAGTTAAGATGACCAAGACCGGGGTTTTCCCCGGCGATAAGTACTCCGCCGGCGAGGGCGCCAGCCCGACTTTTATGCTGGCAAAATAGGCTGAAGTAAATGAGGAGGTGGGAATGGAAAACTTATGGATGGTTCTTTTCTGGACCGGACCCATCGGTGTCGGCATTTTTCTTATCTGCCTGGGCACCATGATATGGCTGCTGGCCAAGGCGGATGCGATTAGCAAACAGACCAAGGCAATGACGAGGGAAAAGGGGCTGGACAAGAAATAGGGATAGAAAGCCGTTCCCTTACCCTTCTTTCATCAATTGCCGGGCGATGGTCATCCGCTGCATTTCCGAGGTGCCCTCGTAGATTTCGGTGATTTTGGCGTCCCTCAGGTAGCGCTCCAGCGGATATTCCTTGATATAGCCGTAGCCGCCGAATATCTGCACCGCCTTATTGGTCACGAACGATGAAGTCTCGGCGGCGTAGACCTTGGCCATGGAGGCCTCTTTGATGAAAGGCTGTTTGTTGTCCTGAAGGTAAGAGGCGCGGTAGATGAGCAGCCGGGCCGCGTCAATATGCGTCGCCATGTCGGCCAGCATCCACTGAATGGCCTGGAAGTTGATTATAGGCTGGCCGAACTGCTGCCGCTCCTTGGCATAGGCCAGCGCCCGGTCAAAGGCGCCCTGGGCGATGCCCAGGGCCTGAGCGGCGACGGCGACACGGCTGGCGTCTATGGTGTTGATGGCGATTCTGAAACCTTCCCCCTCGTTGCCGAGTCGGTTCGCCTCAGGCACAAAGCAGTCCTCAAAGATCAGCTCCACGGTTGACGAGCCGCGTATGCCCATCTTGTTCTCGTGTTTGCCCACGGAAAAGCCGGGGGAGTCCTTTGCCACAATGAAGGCGGTGACGCCCTTGTGGCGCAGCGCTTTATCTATGGTGGCGAAAACCAGGACAATGCCGGCCTCGGCGCCGTTGGTGATGAAGACCTTGGTGCCGTTAAGCACATACCCGTTGCCCTTGCGGGTGGTGGTGGTCTCCATCGCCGCCGGGTCGCTGCCGGCACCGGTTTCCGTCAGGGCGAAGGCGCCGAGCATCTCGCCACCGGCGATAGGATGGAGGAAGCGTTTTTTCTGGTCTTCATTGCCGTGCATTAATATTGGTATGCCCACCAGGCCGGAGCTGGCCAGGAGGATGGCGCCAGTGGCCGCACAGACGCGGCTTATCTCCTCAATGACCAGGCAGAACTCGGTGGCGCCACCACCGCTGCCCCCCAGCTCTTCAGGAAAACCGACGCCGGGTAGCCCGAGTCCGGCCATCTTGGGGATGCTTTCAGCGGGGAACCTTGACTCTTCATCAATCTGGGCGGCTATCGGCTCCAGCTCTTTGCTGGCGAAATCGGCGACCATTGTCTTGAGCATCTTCTGGTCCTCAGTAAGAGAGAAATCCATCTTTACCTCCCCTTTAAGTCACTGCGGACTGATTGTGCTTATCCTGATTGCGCGACCTGCCACCGTATTGGCGCTGCTTGCGGACCGGGCCAAGTTCCGTGACCAGGCGGCTGACCAGATGCAGAGAGGCTGTCTGCGGGTCTGTTTTGCCTTTTAACAGGTCATCAATCAGCGTGTCCAGATACTCGCCGCGGTCTATACTGCTGACACGGTCCTTTACCAGCCTTTCCACCGATTCCATTAATTCCAGCTTCAGTCTCTGTTTCTTCCGTTTTTCCAGCTCACCGGTGCTGCGAAGGTACTGGCGATGTTTGGCAATCTCGGCAGCCAGCTCCGCCGTGCCCTTGTTGTAGAGGGCTTCGGTGAGCGTGATGCTGGGCTGCCATTCGCCCGGAAGCCAGCTCTTCATGGAGAGCATTGACTGGAGGTCAGCTTTGATAACGTCGGCGCCTCCCTTATCCGCCTTGTTGATGACAAAGATGTCGGTGGCTTCCAGTATGCCTGCCTTCATCATCTGGATGGCGTCTCCCGCCCCCGGCGTCATGACAAACAGGGTGGTATCGGCCACTCTGGTGATGTCTATCTCTATCTGCCCCGAGCCCACGGTCTCCACCAGAATGATATCCTTGCCCATGGCGTCCATGATGTGGATGGTGCCGATGGTGGCTTTGGCCAGGCCGCCCTGCAAACCCCGCGTCGCCAGGCTGCGGATGAACACGTCTTTGTCCTCACCATGCTGCTGCATCCTCACCCGGTCGCCCAGCAAGGCCCCGCCGGTGAAGGCGCTGGTCGGGTCAATGGCGATGACACCGACAGTCCGGTTCTCTTTGCGGAAATGGCTTATCAGATTGCTGGTCAGGGTGCTCTTGCCGGCGCCCGGGGCGCCGGTGATGCCGACAATGTATGCCTTGCCGGTATGGGGATAGATATGGCTCATCTCCTCAAAAGCGCCGGGCACTTCGTCGGCGATGCCGCTAATCAATTTGGCGGCGGCGATGGTATCTCCGGAGAGCACTTTGCTGGCCAGTTTAGCTTTCATAAGTAGCATTAAAAAGCGTCAAATTTACGAGCCACTAAATTATAGTTGAAGAGTTTTGTTTTAGCAATTCAACCGCTCATCTTTTCCGCCAGCTTCTGTATTATCCTCGTCATGGCTTCTCCGGCTTTGGCCCTGATGATTATATTTGCCCGTCCGTCCATCGGCGTTTCGCTGAGGTTAATGATAATCAGCCTGGCGCCGGAATCGACGGCGTAGCCGGGCAGCAACGCCGCCGGATAGACCACCAGGCTGGAGCCGACGACGACAAAAAGGTCGCATTTCTCGGCACGGGAAGTTGCCTCGGCGAGAACCCGGTCCGGCAGCATCTCCCCGAAGAGGACGATATCCGGCTTCAGTATGCCGTGGCATGCCTCGCAATCAGGGACGTCCTCGCCGGCGTGCAGCCTCTTCTTTATCTCTGCCATGGGGTACTGGCGGCCGCATTGCAGGCAGGTCACCCGGCGCATGCTGCCGTGCAGTTCAAAGACTTTATCCTCGGGGACGCCGGCGGTCAGGTGCAGGCTGTCCACGTTCTGGGTAATCACGCAGTCAAGTTTATGCAATCTGTGCAGCTCGGCAATGGCATGGTGGGCGGGATTTGGCTGTACCGTCTCCGTCAGGCGGTCTTTCCAGAGCAGCTGCCACTGCTTGCGTCTGGTCTCGGCCTCACTGATGAACTTCTGGTAGGTGAAATCGTCAGGGTCAAAGCGGTCCCAGATGCCGCCCGGGCTGCGGAAATCAGGTATGCCCGATTCCGTGCTGACGCCGGCGCCGGTAAAAACCACAATCCTTTTCGCCCCGGCCATCAGGTCGGCGGCTCTCTCCGCAAGCCGGTCCAGAGTCTGGTCGTCGACTGGTTTTTCCCTGTTGAATAACATGACCGTAATATTAGCCGGATGGTGAGGTCATCCTCATAAATTTAGCATTCAATCTGGCGGCGTTTCGCGGCGCCGCCACCCAGAAAGAGATGCCGGCAATGGCGAAAGCTCCCATGCCGAGGAAAAAGGCGCTGGTATAGCTGCCGGTGATATCGTGGAGATAGCCGCCCAGCCACGGCCCGATTACGCCACCGGCGCCCATGCCGGTGAGCAGTATGCCAGCAATGGAGCCAAAGTGCCTGCCGTGGAATATATCGGCGGCGCCGGCGGTCATGGTGGGGGTGAAAAACCCGCCTCCGTAGCCAAAGCATATGGCGTAGACATACAGCAGCCAGGGCCGGGAGGTGTCATGTACCGAAGCCAGCGCTAACAGCCCCGCAATCATCAGCGTGCAGGCCAGCGTCATTGTCCGCTCCCTGCCGATAAGGTCCGATATGCCGGCGGAAAGCGTGCCGGCAACCAGACAAATGCCATAAAGGGCAAAGATTGAGGCGGCAAAGGTGCTGCTGTAGCCAACGTCTTCGGCGAATTTTACCTGATGCGTAATGACCATATAGGTGCCGATGCCCCAGAAGAGGAAGTAGGTCAGCATGAGAAGCCAGAGCTGGTAGGTGCCGATTGCCTGCCGGAGCGTCCAGTCGCTGGCGGCGGCACGGCTGGTCTCAGGCGCTCTTGATGCTTCACTCCCGGCCGCCGCTGGCCCATCTGCTCCGTAGGCTTTTAATCCCTTGCTTTCCGGCCGGAAGTGGAAGAAGAGGAGGTAGAGGGGCAGGAGCACTACCCAGAGTGTTCCCGCCAGCACAAAGTAGGCGTGGCGCCAGCCCAATTGCGATATGGCGAACTCAGCGTACAGGCCGTAGGTGAAGCTCAAGCCGGCCCCGGCCTGAGCCAGCCCCATGGCCAGCCCCCGTTTCCGGGCAAACCAGTTGGCCAGCGCCGGGCCCTGCAGCGGCCAGCCGGCACTGGCCATACCGATTGGCGCCACAAAGCCAAGAAGCAGATAGAAATGCCACAGCTTCTGGGCAAAGGCACAGCCGATTGTTGCCAGACCCAGAATGAGAAGGCCGATGGACATGACACGGTGCGGTTTCCAGCGGTCGCCGAGGCTGCCGGTAATGGGCGCCAGGGAACCGTAGACGAGCAGGTTCAGGGAAAGAATGAAGGCGGTGCTGCCGCGGTTCCAGCCAAATTCTTCCAGAATAGGCGGGAAAAAGACGGCGAAGGAATGCCTGATACCATAAAGGAGCGTCATGCCGATTATGATGATGCCGACCACGACCCACGCATAATGTATTCGGAAGCGCCTGACCACCATTGGCCCATCTTAACCAACTTCCATGACCAGCGTCAAGCCAGACAAACTTGCTAAAATGCGCAGCTTACAGTATCATTTAACGGATGTACTCTTTAGTGACGCCAGAAGTGAAGATATCCATTGCGCCAGACATCCTTTCTCTATTGGCCCGAATCCAGCAATACCTTGCCGACCAGGGGATAACTGCGTATCTTGCCGGCGGCATGGTGCGCGATATGTTGCTTGGCCGCAGCGTGCAAGATGTTGATATCGCCGTTGCCGGCGATGCGCTAGAAGTGGCCTCTAAAATGGCCGCCGACCTGGAGGGCAGGTATGTTCCCTTGGACGAAGAGAACGGGATAGGCAGAGTGGTGCTCACTGAGGCGGATAGGAAGTGGGAGCTTGATTTCACCACCATTGCGGGCAGCATTGAGCAGGACTTGGCGCGGCGGGACTTCACCATAGACGCGCTGGCCATCAGGCTGGCGGAAATGATACGCGGGCCTCAGCCGCCATCAATAATCGACCCCTTTCACGGGCAGGATGACCTGAATGACGGCATGATAAGGGTGGTGGGCAAGTCGGCTTTTATTGATGACCCCGTTCGCCTGCTGCGGGCGGTCCGTCTGGCGGCGGAGCTTTGCTTCATCATACATAAGGATACAGAAGAGCTTGTCCGGCGTGATGCCCATCTTATCGCCAGCGTGGCCGGGGAGCGAGTGAGAGAGGAACTGCTGCGGCTGCTGAATCTGCCACGCGGTGGTCAGCACCTCAAGTATCTGGAAGGCCTGGGGCTACTGGGCAGCCTCTTCCCCGAGCTGGCACAGACAAAGGGAGTGACACAGCCCAAGGAACATTTCTGGGACGTATTTGAGCACTCGCTGCGTACGGTGCAGGCGGTTGATTTTCTGCTGCGGGAAGGGGACTGGGAGTATGCTGGCAGGGAAGCGCTGGCCGCCGTTCCCTGGTCGGAGGCGCTGGCGCAGCACTTCGCCAGCGAGGTGGGCCACGGCAGCACCAGAAAATCGCTGCTCCGGCTGGCGGCGCTGCTCCATGATATCGCCAAACCGCAGACCAAGACAGTTGAGGAGAGCGGCCGGACACGTTTCCTCGGTCATGCCCAGGAAGGTGCCACCGCGGTCACTGATATTATGGAGAGGTTGCGGTTCAGCGTCAGAGAGATAAAGCTGACAGAAACGTTGGTGAGGTATCATCTCAGGCCAACGCAGATGAGCCATGAAGGAATGCCCACCAATCGGGCGATTTACCGCTATTTCCGCGATACCGGGGAAGCGGGCATTGATATCCTTTTCCTCAGCCTGGCCGACCATCTGGCGGCAAGAGGCGAGGGTTTTGACCCGGACGGCTGGCGGGAGCATACTGAAGTCGTTGCCCACGTGCTGGCCAAGCGTGCCGAGGAAGAGAAACTGGCGGCACCGCCGAAGCTGCTTGATGGGCACGACTTAATCAATATATTCGGGCTCATTCCAGGGCCGCGCTTCGCCGAAATACTGGAGGCGGTGCGTGAGGCCCAGGCGGCAGGAGAAATAACTAACAGAGAGGAAGCCTTAAATTATATCGTGCATAATCTGAATATCCCTTTGCGGAAGGATAAATAGCCTGATAACACCATGAGTACCAGAAATCTGATTACGCTGTCCATAGTCATGGCCCTTTTTGCCTTTGCCGTCATTGCCCTCCTTTACCCGCTGTTTGGCCGAGAGACAATGCGCCTGGGCCTTGACCTGAGGGGCGGTATCCACATGGTCTATCAGGCTGATTTCTCCGATATTGAGAAGGGGCAGGAGGGCGAGGCCATTGATGGCGCCATCGCTGTCATTGAGCGACGCATCAATATCCTCGGCGTGACCGAGCCTGTGATACAGAAGCAGGGGACTGACCGCATCTTGGTTGAGTTGCCGGGCATCAGCGAGGCGGATAAGGCCAAGAAGCTCATCGGCCAGACCGCGCTCATTGAATTCCGCGAGCTTAAAACCAGTGCCGGTGGGGGGGAGGAATGGGTGCCAGCCACGGCGGTGGTCAACGGGCAGGAAAAGGAACTTAACAGCGCCTTCTTCAAGGAAAATACCTATGTTACCACCGGTCAGCTTGGTGAGGTGCTGCTCGTCTTTGAGTGGAACAGTGAGGGGAAGAAAATCTCCGAGGAGGTTACCGGCCGGCTTATCGGGGAGCCGCTGGGCATCTTCCTGAGTGGTGAGCCGCTGCTCGGAGACGATGGTAAGCCGATTGCCCCCATTGTCCGCTCCAAGATTAGTGACCGTGGGCAGATTGAAGGCCTGAGCCTGAACGAAGCCCAGGAGCTGTCCCAGCTACTCAATGCCGGGCGTATTCCGCTGCCGCTGACTCCCATATACGACCAGACCGTCTCCCCCGTTCTGGGCGCCGATTTCATCAATATGAGCGTGAAGGCGGGCGTCATCGGCATCATTCTGGTGATGCTGTTCATGACTGCCTACTACCGTGTTTCCGGGTTTCTGGCCAACCTGGCGCTGATATTTTACGGGGCCATCGTGCTGGCCATATTCAAGCTCTGGCCAGTCACGCTGACGCTGGCCGGCATTGGCGGTTTCATCGTTTCCATCGGCATGGCGGTGGATGCCAATGTGCTCATTTTCGAGCGGATGAAGGAAGAAATACGCACCGGGCGTACGCTCGGGGCGGCTATTGAAGCCGGCTTTAACCGCGCCTGGACGGCCATTAGGGACAGCAATATCACCACCATCATTGTCTGCCTGATTCTTATCTGGGTGGGCAACAGCATAGTCGGCGGGGCGCCGGTGGCGGGCTTCGCCATTACCCTGCTCATCGGTGTGCTGGTGAGCATGTTCTCCGCCATCGTGGTGACCCGCACCCTGCTGCGCCTGTTCGTCGGTGGTCCGCTATCAAAGCGGACATATCTTTTCAGTGCATGGGCTGGTAAAGAAAATGTTTGACATTGCCGGCAAAAGGTTTCAGTTCTTTCTGATTTCGGGGGTGGTTATCCTCATCGGGATAATTTCCCTGCTGACCGTTGGCCTGAAAACGGGGGTTGAGTTCAGCAGCGGCTCGCTGCTGACGGTCGACTTTGAACAGGCGGTAGCGCGGGATGAACTGAAGGCAGCGCTGGCTGACCTGGGTCACAGCAACGTGATTATCCAGCGCACCGGTGCCGGCGACTACCTGATACGTACCAGGGAGTTGAACGATGAGGAGAAAAAAGCGCTGGAAGCCGGGCTGGAGGCCAGGTTTGGCAAGCTTACCGAGCCCGAGTTCTCCTCCGTGTCACCAATGATTGCCACGGAGACGGTGCGGACGGCGGTTATCGCTGTGGCGGTGGCGGCGGTGGGCATCCTGCTCTACGTTACCTGGGCGTTCCGCCGCATGCCCAGGCCTTTCCACTACGGCACCTGCGCCATCATCGCCCTGATTCACGATGCACTGGTGGCGCTGGGTATCTTCTCCATTCTGGGCGGCATACTGAACTGGCAGGTGAACATGATGTTCATCACCGGCATCCTGGCGGTAATCGGCTACAGCGTGAACAACACTGTGGTCATCTTTGACCGGATAAGGGAAAACCTGCGACTGGACATCAATGCCGACTTTGAAACCGTGGTCAATAACAGCATGGTGGAAACGCTCGGCCGCTCCATAAATACCAGCCTCACCACATTGATTGTTGTCCTGGCGCTGCTGTTCTTCGTGGGCGCCACCATTCAAAATCTGGTTGCCGTCCTGATTATCGGTATCATTGCCGGCACGTTCAGCTCCATCTGCATTGCCCCCACGCTGCTGGTGGTCTGGGACAAAAAAGAGTGGCGTCGGTTTATTAGCTGGTTGCCTTTCCGGTGGGCCAAAGCCGGGGAATAGGCGGGGAACGATGTTTGCCACCAGAAAAGGCGCCGCCAAGCTCTCTCTGGCGGTGGTGGTCGCCCTGATTGTGCTCAAAGTGGTGGTAGGAGTCATCACCGGCAGCATCAGCGTTCTGGCCCAGGCGGTGGACAGTTTTCTCGACCTGTTCGCTATTGCCATTACCTTTTTCGCCGTTGTCGTCGCCAGCCGGCCCGCTGACGAAGAGCACCCGTTTGGCCACGGCAAAGTTGAGAACATGGCCGCCGTGGTACAGGCGGTGCTGATTTTTACCGCCGGCGGCCTGATTATATATGCGGCGATACGCCGGATAATGACCGGCACGGCCCTTGAATTAACGGAAGCCGGCATCGGCGTTATGCTCGTTTCTATTGCGGTCAGTATTTTCCTGTCAAAATACCTGCTCAGAGTATCCAGAGCTACTGACTCCCTGGCACTTGAGGCCAATGCCCATAACATTGCCGCTGATGTTTATTCCGCGGCCGGTGTGCTGGTGGGGCTGGTGATAATCCGTTTCGCCAAACTCATCATCATTGACCCGATAATCGCCCTGCTGGTTTCTCTGGTTATTTTCAAATCGGCTTACGAGGTATTGCGCAAGTCCTTCGGCGGTCTGATTGATGTTAAATTGCCGGAAGCCGAGGAGAATATCATCAGGGCGGCCATCATGGAGCACGTCGGCGAGCTGGTTGATTTTCATGCCCTGCGTACACGTAAGGCGGGGAGGCAGCGTTACGTGGACCTGCATCTGGTGATGCCAAGAAGTATCAGCATAGAAAAAGCGCACCAGATGTGTGACCACCTGGAACAGGACATCAAGAGTAAATTACAGCATGCCAGCGTCGTCATTCACGTTGAGCCGTGCGATGAGAAATGCGAGCGCTGCTCGATTCCGCCGGACCTGCGCCAGGACGAGCTTTAGGTAGACTTTGTATGCTAGGCGCGGAATGCGGCTACGACAGGTGAGGGGAGGTTAGCCTTGGCCCTGTTTTCTGTTAGCGCTTCTCGGCATTTAGAAACTTGAACTTGGCTCTCCACTCCAGCCGCTTTTTGATATTAGCTGCCGCCAGGTCTGCCTCTTGTTCATTATGATGTAAGATAAGCATTTCACCTAATTTACCCAGCAATGGCACCGGAACGTGGTACTCAATTACCACATTTACTGAAGTTTGCTCACCCTGCGGTTTGAATGCCCAGGTCCAGGTG
>VGOH01000021.1 GCA_016875955.1 Chloroflexota bacterium | reverse complement strand
TACGAAAGGGAGAAGGTCGTCATTAAACAATATGAAACCTGAACCCCTGCTTAAAGCCCTCACCGCTGCCGGACTCGGCTCACGGCGCAAGATGGCCGACGCCATCAAATACGAGCGCGTCACCGTCAACGGCTCGGTCATCACCAACTTCCGCCATCCGGTGAACCTGGCGGAGGACGAAATCGTCCTGGACGGCCGGAAGCTGGACCTCAAGCCCGAGCCGACGGTGACCCTGATGCTGCACAAGCCGGCAGGCTACATCTCCACCTTCAGCGATGAGCGGGGGCGGCGGAAAGTAACCGACCTTTTGCCGGAGAAGTACCGCCATTTGCGGCTCTACCCGGTGGGGCGGCTGGACAAAGACAGCACCGGCCTGCTGCTCCTCACCAATGACGGCGACCTCGCCTACCGCCTGACCCACCCCCGCTACGAGCACGAGAAGGAATATTTTGTCCAGATTGAGGAGAGGCTGAGCGGGGAGGAAGTCAAAAAGCTCCAGAGAGGCATTGAGCTTGAAGATGGCAAGACCGCTCCCGCCAGAGTGGAAGAAGTGGCCTCAGAACCCTTCAATTACAGCCTCATCATCCACGAAGGGCGGAAACGGCAGGTGCGCCGCATGTTCAGTCAATTGGGCCATCAGGTGCTGGCACTCAGGCGAGTCAGGTTCGGCACACTGGCGCTGGGCAACCTGCCGCAAGGCAAGACACGGGAGCTTGGCGCTCAGGAGATAGCCCTGCTGCTCACTCGCGCTCGATAGACACCTTGCTCAGGTTGGCGTAACCCATCGGCGTCAGCTCGTAGCCGCGGACATAGGGTTTGACCAGATGGTAGTTCTTGCTAAACCAGAGCGGAATACAGGCAGCATCATCAACCAGCATCTGCTCGGCTTCCTGATAGAGCGCCAGGCTGGCAGCAAAGTCAAGCTCTGCCCCCGCCCGGTCCAGAATATCATCCACGGCCGGGTTACTGTACTCGCCGCCGTTATTCTCCTCGCCGGTGCGGAAAAGTAGCTCAAGAAAGTCCTGAGGGTGGGGATAATCAGCCACCCAGCCTAAATCATACATCTCGTCCTTCTCTTCCTTCAGGTGGTAGAGGAACCGCTCCGGCTCCAGCTGCCTGACCGTGACTTCCACCCCGAGGTTCTGCCGCCACTCGTGGATTACCGCCTCAAGGCTGTTGGAAATAAGCCCTCCCCAGCCCATGGTCGTCACCGTAATCGGTGGCAGGTTCTCCACACTCCCGTAGCTGGAGCTGGCAATCAGCTCCTTCGCCTTCTCAATATTGAATTCAATTCCCTTGAGGTTCTCATTGAAACCGGGAATGCCCGGCGGCAGAATGCCATCGGCCCGTTCCATCATATCTTTAAAGACCAGCGAGACCAGCCGGTCCTTGTCCAGGGCCATGCTGAAGGCGCGCCTCAGGTTGGCATCGTTGAACGGCGGCCGGGTGTGGTTGAAACCGATATAGCTGAAGCTCAGCTCGGGCACAATTTGCAGCTCCTGATAAAAATGGCCCGCCGGGTCGGCCACCTTGTCCACATAATTGATATCGACGTCGGTGGCATCAATCTCCCCGGTTTCGTACAGGTTCATCGGCACGCCTCCCCAGAGCTTGAAGACCACTGCGCCCACGCCGGCCTTCTCGCGGTAGAAATGCTCATTTCTTTCCAGAACCAGCTCGTTTTCTTTCTGCCACTTCACCACCCGGAACGGCCCCGTGCCGTTGGGCTCAAGCCACCACTGGCCACCTGCCGCCGCCTCGTTTCTGTCCACCACAAAAGCCACCGGATATGTCATCTTGGACAGGAAGTAAGACTTGGGCGTGTCAATAGTTATCTGCAATGTGTAGTCATCAATGACCTGCACCCCGCTTATCTCCGCCGCCTTACCAGCCAGCACCTCTTTAACGCCAACAATATCACCCAGATAGGTGGCAGCGGTCAGCGACCCCGTGGCCGGGAGACAGGCGCGCTCCAGCGAATACTTGACATCATGGGCGTTGACCTGCCGACCATCCTGGAACTTCACATCATGGCGCAGATAGAAAGTGTAGGTGCGACCATCAGGGCTGATATCCCAGCGCTCGGCAATGTCCGGGGCCGGCTCCAGGTTTTCGTCAAGGCGCACCAGTCCGGTATAAATCTGCTGAATGTATTCATGGGAAATCATCTCCCCGGAGACCGCCGGGTCAAGGGTAATCGGGTCGATGCCATAGAGGTTCAGCGCCGTTTCCGGCCCGCGCTGGCAGCCGGCCAGCACCAGACTGCCCAGCATTAATACGGCGAAAATGCTATAAATGACGCGCTTCATCTCCGTTACCCATGCATACCCGGTTACAGATTGGCCTCGACGGCTTTACAGAACTGGGTCGTGGTGGCGCTCCCGCCCTGGTCGCGCGTGAGATGTTTACCGTCCCGGTATACCTTGTATACCGCGGCCTCCATATGCGCCGCCTCTTTATCATAGCCAAGGTGTTGCAGCAGCATAACGCCGCACAGGAGCATGGCCGTGGGATTGATGATGTTCTTCCCGGCGATGTCAGGCGCCGTGCCGTGAACCGACCCGAAATAAGCGTAGTCTTTGCCAACGCAAGCGTTTGGCGCCAGTCCCAGCCCGCCGATAAGCGCCGCGGCTTCATCTGCCAGAATATCGCCGTGCTCGTTGCCCATGACCAGCACGTCAAACTGCTGGGGATTGATGACCAGCTGCTGAGCGCAGTTATCAATTATCAGCTGGTTGAACTTCAGGCCGGGATATTTTTTGACTGTCTCTTCAGCGATGCGGCGGAACATCTCGTCGGACTGCGTTAACAAGTTGTACTTGCTGGACACGGTAACCAGTCCTTTACCGCCCTTTGCCTTTCTCTTCATGGCTATTTCGCAGGCCATGCGGCAGATGTCTCTCGTTATCCCTTCCGTGTTTACTTTAACGGCAAACTTGCCTTTCATCGTGGTGTCCAGCGTCACATTGAGCATATCATTCTTCAGTTTCAATGGTTTTAACTGCTCAATATCACCCTCCCAGCCGGGATACAGTCCCTCCAGGTTCTCCCTCATGATGACAAAATCAATACCATCAGGGTTCCTCAACGGACTTCTCAGGCCCGGAACGTATTTAACCGGGCGAATGTTGGCAAAGCACTTTTTCCCCCACCGCAGGTAGCCATGCACGCCCCTGATGTTGCGGGTTGAGCCCATAATGGCACAGTCAGACCCGTCAAGCATCTTTTTTGCCGACTCGGGAAAGCCGGTGCCATACTTGGCGACGGCTTCATCGCCGGTCTCGGTCCAGATAAATTCAATATCCAGGTTCATTTTTTGCAAAATATGAACCGTAGGCACCACTACCTCCGGTGCCGCGTCATCTCCCTCCACCACACATACTCGCCTGGTCATTCATACCTCCTGCGCAATACATTATTAGGTTTTAATACCGACACCAACTAATTAGTGTAGCATATCGGCTCGCCCCTGCCTACTTGATTTGCCTGGCCAAGCGATTGTCCGGTGACTCAAGGGTATACAGAAGCAGGCGTGAGGTATTATAATCTAGGCTAAAGCACAGCGGCATAGAAAATGCACTTTGACTTATGGGATTCGGCAAGACGCCGACTGTACCGCATACGCCGCGGTTTCAGCCGGCTGTGGCTCCACTACCTCTATCAGAGTCTCCTGGCCACGATAGTCGTCTTTGTTATCCTTATTTTATTAAGAATGGAACACGCCGTGGTAATTGCCTCTATTGGCGCCACTGCCTTCATCGTTTTCACCATGCCCCGCAATATTACCGCCGCGCCCAGGCGGGTAATCGGCGGGCATATCGCTGGCCTCATCTGCGGCTCAGCCTTTGCCTTCGTCCCCCACACCACCACCTTCACCGCTATCATCGTCTATTCGCTGGCCGTTGGCACAACTATCTTCCTCATGGTAGCCCTTGATGTGGAACACCCCCCCGCCGGCGGCACGGCGCTGGGCGTGGCCATCACCGGCTTCTCTGCCAGTGTCATGCTAGCAGTGTTGACCAGCAGCATAGTGCTATCGCTCGCCCACCGCTTCTGCAAAAGATACCTGAAAGACCTGACCTAGTCCGCAGCCTGCCTCAAAGAATTCCCGGTTGCTCCTACTCGCCGAATACCTGAACCGCCCGACTCATATTGGCGATAACGTCAACGCCAAAGGGACAGCGCTCCAGGCACTCTCCGCACTCGGTGCAGGCCGAGGCTTTCACCTTCAATGCCCTGTATTCCGCCGCGACAGAATCGTTCATGACAAAGCTGGCAGTATCGGTTATCTTGGTCAGGGTGCCTATGTCAATGCTTACCGGACAGGGCAGGCAGTGATTGCAGTACATGCAGTTGCCCCGTACCTTCCACATGGGATTACATTGAATGGCGCTGAAGTCCTTCTCCTCCTCGGTGGCTTTCAAAAAGGCCAGGGCGCCCTGTACCTCAGCCACGGTAAGACACCCCGGCACCACCGTGCAGACCGCCGGCTGGGAAAGAGCATAGCTCAGGCACTGCACAGGCGTCAATATAATAGAACTCGGGTTGTCCCGGAACAGCACCCCGGCCGCATATGGTTTCATGGCCACCAGAGCCACATTCTGGACGGCGCAGGCATGGTACAGAGCCTGGCGCGCGGTGAAGGTTTTATTTACCGCAGCCGGCGACTGATGGTACAGGATTACTCTTTTTGATATTTCGGGCATCTCTTCGGGGAGCATATCAAAGGCAGGATTGATGGAAAACATGAGAACATCAATATAGCCGCTGTCCACTGCTCGCAGAGAGGTGGGCACGTTGTGGCTGCTCATGCCGATGAAACGGGCTTTTCCCTCTTTTTTCAATCTCAATGCCACCCCCAGCGGGCCCTCATGGTCAAAGACCCGTTCATAATCGTCCTGCTTGTCCACATAATGCAGCATCAGCACATCTATGTAATCGGTTCTCAATCTGGTGAGCAGGTCATCAAAGTAGGTTAAGGACTCATCATTATCTCTTGACCGGCTGTACTGTCCATTGCGCATAACCGCTCCCAGGTGGCCGGCAACCATCACTTTTTGCCTCTTATTTATTAAGGCCTTGCCGATATTGTCGCGCACCCCGGGCGACGCCAGGAACAGGTCAATATAGTTCACGCCGCTGTCAACGGCCTCATGCACCACGGAAACGACTGTCTTTTCCGGCTCATGCTCAAGGTATTCTGCCCCCAGCCCTATAATCCCAACGTCAACGCCGGTTCTGCCCAGCTTCCGGTAAATCATGCGCCCTCCTTACAGAAACGGTCCACGGCCTTTTATCTTCCTTGCTTGAGTCCGCTCACGAACTGGTCAACCGCCTTCAGGAACGGCTCCAGCGCCTCATCAAAGGTCCAGTGGCTTTTAGCCGGAATGACGGCGAGTTTTGCTTTCGGTATATGCGCCGTCATGAAACGGGAGCACTCCACCACCGGCGCATCGCCCTCACTCATCACCACCAGCGTGGCTACTGATAGCTTTTCCAGTTTGGGTGCCAGGTCAAAGATGCTGGGGCGCTTCTGTTGTACACCCCGGACAACAGGGGCAATCGCTTTTGGTGAGTTAGCAAGCACGGTCGCAGTTATCTGTTTCGCCATCTCGGGGTTAGTGAAGGCAACACCCCATGCCGGCAACTTTTTCATTTCCTCAAGAAAGGCCGCCATCCCTTCCTGCTCAGCAATGTCCGCCAGCTTTCCCCACCATTTCCGCCACCACTCCCGGTCTGACGAGCCGGAACCGATGCCCACAGGGATAAGGCCGATACACCGCTGCGGGTATTTCAGGGCGCAATTCAAGGCTACATTCGCCCCCATGGAATGCCCGCCAACAATCGCTTTCTTTATGTCAAGTGCATCCAGCAAGCCGTGCATATCCTCCACCATGATATCCTGCGAGTATGCCTCCGGTTTTTCGGGTTTTGCCGAGCTACCGTGTCCTCTGGCATCGTAGGCAATAACGCGATAGCGGCCCTTGAAAAAATTCATCACGTTTTCCCAGGCCTGCCAGGTCCCGCACAGTCCGTGCGCCCAGACCATGGCCGTCCCTGAGCCACGTTCCTCATAGTGAATCCTGACGCCATTTACCTTTACCTCCGGCATCGCTTAGACCTCCTTTCCGATATCGGTGTATTATAACACGACTTGTTGTGCATAATTCAATGAATGTGTAAAATTGACGGAAATGCTATAATTATTTAACTTTTGCACTGGCAAAGTAAATTCCAAACTGAGGAGATGAAAAATGGGTAAAAAGGTACGAATGGAAGGGATTATCCCGGCAATGCTGACCCCCTTCACCAGAAACGGCGATTTAGACCTTGATGGCCTGAAAAAGAACGTGAATTTTTTAATTGAAAATGGCGTAAGCCAGATTATGTGCCTGGGCAGCACCGGCGAAGCCGCCACCCTGACGCGACAGGAGTCCGTGAAGGTGACCGAGGCCACGGTAAAAGCCGCCAACGGCAGAGTTCCGGTCATGGCCGGCACCGGCGCCACCAGCACCCGCGAGGTCATTGAACGCTCCAGGGAAGCCAAGAGCGCCGGTGCCGATTCGGTCATGATTGTGACCCCGTTCTACGAGATACCGAGCCAGGACGGTCTGCTCAAACACTACACGACAATCGCGGAGGCGGTGGACATCCCAATCTGCCTGTATAATATTCCCGCACATACCCATGTGGAAATCACCCCCGAGACACTGGAGAAGCTGGCTGAAATCGACCACATCGTGGCGCTGAAGGACAGCAGCGGCAACCTGAGCTATTTTGCCGAGGTGATGCGAAGGGTCGGCAATGAAATGTCCGTCCTGACCGGCGGCGATGATATCACCCTGCCCTGCTTCGCCCTCGGCTGCCGCGGCGCCATCCTGGCACTGGCCAACATTGCGCCCAAAATGGTGGTCGACCTCTTTCAGGCGGTGCAGCAGGAGGAATGGGAAAAAGGGCGGGAAATCTTTTTCAAGCTGCTGCCCATCGCCCGTGCCATAAGCTCACCCCAGAACTTCCCGGCGCCGGTGAAGGAGGCAGTGAACATGCTGGGCAGACCAGCCGGACCGGCGCGCAGCCCCATCCTGCCAGTGGGCGCCGCCGAAAAAGCCGATATTAAGAAAGCGTTGCAGTACGCTGGACTGATATAGAAAAGAGATATAAACATGAAGATTACTGGAGTTGAGGCCATTGAACTGCGTCTCCCTGATTCATATGCCGGACCGCGCTTGATTCTCCGCCAGACACTGATAATAAAAGTCAATACCGATGAGGGCATTGTCGGCTTCGGTGAGGTCGATTCCAGCCCCTCGGTGGTAAGGGCTGCTGTGGACGCTCCGCTCCGCAACAGCCCCATTTCCGGGCTCGGCCAGGTCATTATGGGGCAGAACCCGCTGGAGATTCGCCGCCTCAATGACCTGATGTACCAGGCCACTTTTGACTATGGGCGGGGCGGCGTTGTCCAACACGCCATCGGGGGCATTGACATCGCCCTCTGGGACATCGCCGGTAAATATTATAATCAGCCGGTGTACCGGCTTCTCGGTGGTCCTTTCCAGACCAGGATACCCGCCTATGCCAGCACCCTGTTCGGCGGCAATGGCAAAGAGACTGCAGCGGAGGGGAAAAAATGGGTGAGCAAAGGGTTCACCTCAGTAAAGTTCGGCTGGCACCCGATGGGTCAGAGCGAAAAGCTTGACCTTGAGCTGGTTGAGGGGGCAAGGCAGGGAATCGGCGATAAGTGCAACCTGATGATTGACGCCGGCTGCTGCTGGGACACGGCCACCGCCATCAAACGCGCCCAGCAGTTTGAGGACTATCATCTCTACTGGCTGGAGGAGCCGCTCGCCCGGGACAATATTGATGGCTACCGGCAGTTGACCAACGTCTCCCGCATTCCCATCGCGGGCGGAGAGGGAGAGGCCGGCCGGTATGCCTTCCGAAACCTGATTGAGCGCGGCGGCATTCACATTGCTCAGATAGAACTCGTCCGCAACGGCATCACCGAGTCGATGAGAATCGCCGATATGGCTGAAGACAGAGGGCTGAAGGTGGTCAACCACCACTGGGCTTCTGATATTAACCTGGCCGCCAGCCTTCACTTCCTGGCCGCCCGCAAAAGCACCTTCATCCTGGAGTACTGCGTGGCGGATAGCCCGCTCCGGTGGGAAGTGACCAGGAAAAAGATAGGGATTGACGCCAAGGGCTACGTCTCCGTACCCGACGGGCCAGGCCTGGGCATTGAACTGAATGAAGAGACGGTAGCACGCTACCGCGTGGATTAATAATAAGGAGGCATGATGGACAAAAAGCTGACCGGAAAAGTGCAGACGGTTCTGGGGCTTATTGACGGCAAGGAGCTGGGCCTGACCCTGCCCCACGAGCACCTTCTCCTTGACCTGACCGTGCGCTTCAAACTTGCCGACGAGAGCGTTACCGCCAAGGCGATGGCGGAAAAACCGATGACGCTGGACATGGCAGGCTGGATTCGCTTTCACCTCTTTGAGAACCGGGACAATCTGGTGCTCAACGATGAAGCCCTGACCATTAAGGAAATCACGCGTTTCAAGCTGGTCGGGGGGAAGAGCGTGGTTGATGTCACCAACTGGGGCATCGGCCAGGACCCGCACGCCATGACCCGTATCGCCCGCGCCACCGGCCTCAATATCATCATGGGCACCGGCTACTACACCATGGACTCAGGCTGCGCCGGGGTGCTGGCCAGGAAATCCGAGGATGAAATATGTCAGGACATCATCAAAGACGTCACGGTTGGCACCGACGGCATCTGCGCCGGCATCATCGGTGAGATAGGGGCTGACTCCTGGCCGCTCCATGAGATAGAGATAAAGTCGCTGCGGGCGTCGGTTAAAGCACAAAAAGCCACCGGCGCCGCCCTGACCATACACCCCGGCCGATTTGACGAATCGCCGCTCCAGATTGTTGACATCGTCAAGAAAGCTGGTGCCGATATGAGCCGGGTGGTCATCGAGCACATTGACCGCACTGCCTACTCCTTTGATACCATGGTGAAAATCGCCAAAGCCGGCTGCTACCTTGAGTTCGACTGCTTCTCCATGGAGGGCTATTATCCCAAGCGTTACGGTATATTTGATATCCCGAATGACGCCCAGCGCGTCAATTACATTATCCGCCTCATGGAACTGGGATACCTGAACCAGATACTCGTGGCCACGGACACGGCCATGAAATCAAGGCTGACGGTCTACGGCGGCCCGGGCTACGCCCACATCCCGGAAAACGTCATCCCCTGGATGCGCGCCAAAGGCATGTCCGAAGAGGTCATCCGCACCATTACCGAGGAGAACCCGAGGCGGATGCTGACCTTCGTGGCACCGTCAAAATAACCGGTCCCGGGTGGCTTTACAGGTAAGGCGAGGTAAGCGGCAGTTTCAGGCCGAACTGCTCGGTGAATTCCTGCCTCATCTTTCGGTAGAGCTGGAGGCACGCCTGGTTCGGTGTTCCGGCGGCAATGTCAAAGTAGTCCGGCAGCTTTTTGCCCAGCGGCGGGTCTTTCAGCTTGTCCTCATACCTGTCCAGCAGCGTGGCCACTATCTTGTTGGCTCCCTTGCGGCCCATGCCGGCTGACGCATGAGCGACAGCGTTGCTGAAAATATTCTCAACGGGGTCGCTGTAATCCTCCATAACGCCTCTGGATGGGGGCCCCACTTCCACGGAGCCGCCGGATACCACCGTGGCCATTACCCAGGCGGCAAACTCGTAGTAACACATCTCGGTCATCGGCCCGGCCGAAGTATAGCCGGGAGCAACTATGGGCAACGGGCTGTGACGCGTTGCCGCCTGAATGCCCAGGCAGCGTGACCAGATGGTTCCCCGCATGGACGTCGTGCCGCCTTCAATGGGCACCACCAGCGGGTGCTGGGCCACGCCGCGTATTAACAACAAGGCCAGAGGATGGTATGCCGCGCAGACCACCGCCACCCCCGCCGGTCCCCCGGCAAAGCCGCCCAGAATCACGCCATTCTCGGCGAAAGTGCGGTTGCCCACCGCCTGGCAGTAGGCCACCTTGTTCAGGGCATCAAAGTCGACCTTCAATTCGTGAATGGTGCCGATTTCCAGGGCATCGGTCCTGGGGTCGCCGAAGGTATGACCGGCGATATGTTCCGTGGCCCTTACTGCCGAGGCCACCTCATTGACCACTGGCATCCCCGGACGTCCCGCCCGACGCAGCGCTTCCCGCACCAGAAGCACCGTCCTGATAGCACCTTCTACACCCCTGGGGCTACCTGCAACCAGGTCCCGACCATCAAGATTGGTCAGGCATGGCGCCGTGATGCCGTCCGACAGCGGGTCTTCGGCATAGGTCTTGACCACATTTATCAGGTTCCACTCCGTGGAGACCGGACCTGCCCCACAGCCGGAGCACCAGGGAGGTGTTTTATCTTCGGGAGTACGCCGCGGCATCAACCGGGAATCCTTGCCATAGCCGTACACTACATCGCGCGGGGCCGACTCCAGCGCGCCATCTATCTCCTCTCGGCTGAACAGAATGCGCCTCTCCGTATCAACGCAGTAGACGCCGGTCTCCACCAGAAACTCCATGCCCGCCTCCCAGACCCGGTCCGCCAGGTCGTCATCGGCAGGCACCGGGTTCTGCGGGTCATATTTAATGCTGTACTTCTCAATTATCTTACGCAGGTTGGGCACGAAAATGCCCAGGTCAAAGTCCCGCTCGGTACATATCGGGCCGGTTAATGCCCTCTCTACCACTTCATTAAAGCTAAGCATGATTCTTCTCCGTCATATTATTTAGTTACTACTTTATGTCAATTACAAGTATGGTGAGGTGAGCGCCATTTTGAGTCCGAACTTGTCCGTCATCTCCCGCCTCATTTTGCGGTAGAGTTCAAGGCATTCTTTCCTGGGCGTTCCGGAACCGACGTCAAAGTAATCCTGGAATCTGGTGCCAGCTGGCGGGTCTTTCAACCTGTCCTCATACCTGTCGAGCAGTGCCAGGACAAGCCCGTCGGCTTCTTTACGGCTCATTCCGGCCACGGCGTGCGCCACCGCATTCCCGAATATTTCCTCTATGGGGCCGCTGTGGTCAACAACGACCCCCCGGGACGGAGGCGCTAGCTCGATGGAACCGCCGGGGACCACGGAAGCGATTATGCCGGCAGCATACTCATAGTAGCACATCTCAGTCATCGGCCCGGCCATGGTATATACCGGAGTTACCATGGGCAGGGGGCTGTTGCGGGCTGTTGCCTGATTGGCCACGCTTCTGGCCCAGATTGTCTCCCGGCTGGAAGTCGTACCACGTTCAATAAGCACCGCGAAGGAATGCTGGACCACGCCGCGTATGACCAGCAGGTCCACGGGGTTATAGGCAGCGCTGACCACGGCCACGCCCGCCGGTCCGCCGGCAAAGCCGCCCAGAATCACGCCATTCTCGGCGAAGGTCAGGTTGCCCACCGCCTGACAGTAGGCCACCTTGTTCAGGGCATCAAAATCAACTTTAAGCTCATGCATGGTGCCGATTTCTATAAAATCTGTGTCTGGGTTGCCAAAGCTGTGCCCGGCGATATGTTCCGTGGCCCTTACTGCCGAGGCCACCTCATTGACCACCGGCATCCCCGGGCGCCCCGCCCGACGCAGCGCCTCACGCACCAGAAGCACCGTCCTGATAGCACCTTCTACACCCCTGGGGCTACCTGCCACCAGGTCCCGACCATCAAGATTGGTCAGGCATGGCGCCGTGATGCCGTCCGACAGCGGGTCTTCGGCATAGGTCTTGACGATATTGATGAGGTTCCATTCCGTGGACACAGGCCCGGCCCCCGAACCAGAGCACCAGGGTGGCGTCGCATCTTCAGGCAGACGCCGCGGCATCTCCCGGGCGTCTTTCCCCTCACCAAAGACCACTTTACGGGGGCAGGACTCCAGCGCCCCCTCT
>VGOH01000020.1 GCA_016875955.1 Chloroflexota bacterium | reverse complement strand
ATAATTTTAATGGAGAATACTTGTGGGGTCTGTACCGCCCACAGATTTTGACGTGGTGGCGTCTCACGCACGGTGCAGTCCGTATTGGAGACCTTGATAGTGTCCGATACCGGTACTGCGGCCACGGCGGCGCCGGTCTCTTTTGCCGCCTGCAGTCCCCGCTCAATCAGTGCCGCCGTTACCAGCGGGCGTGCCCCATCGTGGATGATAACCCAGTCGCAGTCAGTGAGTCGCTTCAGGCCTTCCGACACCGAGTCCTGACGCCGCCGGCCGCCGAGGCAGACATCGCTGACCTTGGACCAGGCCGGACCAGTGACCAGATGGCGGCACTGTATTTCCCTTTCCCCGCTCACCACCACCACAACCTGGTCAATAAGAGAGCTCTCCTGAAAAGGGCGGGTGGTGCGCAGCAGCAGCGGCTCACCGCCGAGCGAGGCGAACATTTTGTCCATGTTGCCCATGCGCTCGCTTTTCCCCGCGGCCACGATAACCGCACCGACCTTCTCTTTTTTCCTCTCCGCCATAGTCAATTTGAGTTTAGCATATTGTTGCTTGATTTCAAATAGTGCTACAATATCCCCGTAGGAGTGGAAGATGGCCGTTGACAAGTACGCTACCAGAAGGTATGACATAGAGAGCGAGGAGGCCATTGACGTTGAGGTTCTGGAAGCGATTCCATTCCAGTACCCGGAGTCGGCCACGGAGGTAGTCTACGAGACCGATGAGTTCACCTTCGTCTGTCCCTGGACGGGGCTGCCCGATTTTGCTCACCTGGTGATAAAATACGTTCCGGGCAGCCGTCTCGTGGAGCTGAAATCGTTGAAATATTACCTCACCTCATACCGAAATGTGGGCATTTTGCAGGAACATGCCGTCAACCGCGTATTGCAGGACCTGGTGCAGCTTTTAAGCCCTGTCTCCATGGTGGTTGAGGCGGAGTACCGGGAGAGGGGCGGCCTAAAGACGAAGGCAACCGCCCGATATGATAGCATTAAAGGCAAGGAGGTCGCAGATGAAGGTCAGTAAGGTAAAGGATACCCCGCCCAAAGAGGGCCACGCCGGTGCGGTGATGCGCGAGGTTATCACTGATAAGGATGGTGCCCCCAACTTCGCCATGCGCGTCATTGAGGTTAAGGCGGGCGCCTCAACGCCGTCGCACTCGCATAACTGGGAACACGAGGTATTGATACTGTCAGGTCGTGCCAAGGTGAAGGGGGAGAAGGGGGAGGCGGAGATAGCCAAAGACAGCGTCATCTATATCCCGCCCAACGAGCACCACTGCTTTGAGACCATCGGTGACGAGCCGCTGCGCTTTGTCTGAGTAATCCCCAACCCCCGCTAAGTTTTAGCGGGCAAAACAGGACACCGGGCCGACCGCCGGAACTGGCGGATGGCCTGCATGTACGTTGCCCACCGCATATTCTCAATTCCGCATTTACTTAATTGCGCAGAAGAGTATTGACGCAATTGCGCAAATGAGCTATATTATCAGCAATGCCGGTAATATGTATCGCCAACCAGAAAGGCGGCGTGGGCAAGACGACCACAGCCGCGGCGCTCGCCGAGGGCCTGAGCGAACATGGCAAGCGAGTTCTGCTTATAGATTGGGACCCGCAGGCGTGCCTCACCATAACCATGGGGCTCAACCCGGATAATATCAAACGTACCGGATATGATATTCTGGCGGCCATAATCAGCGGTAAAAAGGGCCCTTCCGTCAGGGAGGTCATCTCACCCACCAGCGACCCCAATATTTCCCTTGTCCCCGCCAATATTGAGCTGGCGCAGGCGCAGCTTGACCTGGTGGCCGCGGCCAACCGGGAATCATTGCTGAGAGAGATGCTGCGCGACGTGCGGCGGTCGTATGACTACGTCCTGATAGACTGCCTGCCCAGCCTGGGGCTGCTCACCGTTAATGCGCTGAACGCCGCCGACGAAGTCCTGATACCATTGCAGGCCGACTATCTGGCCATGAAGGGATTGGTGCGTCTGCTGACGACGATTATCCACGTCAAGGAAAAGCTCAATCCGGCACTGAATATCGCCGGCATTTTGTTTACCATGACCAGCTCGCGGACACTGCACAGCAAAGAGGTCATTGAGGTCACCCGCCGGGCCTTTGGCGACCGGATAAGGATTTATAAGGCCATTATCCCGACCAGTGTCCGCTTTAAGGAGGCGCCGGCGGCCGGGAAATCAATTCTGACCTACGCTCCGAGGTCGGAAGGGGCCAGTGCCTATCGTTTACTAACCGAAGAGGTGATGAAAAATGAAACGGGCTAGCATAACCGAAGAGCTTGCCTATGGGAACGCCTTGGACCGCCTTACCGGTGAGGAAAGAAAGCCAGCCGCCAGGCCGAGGCGACAGGCCATCGCGCCAGCCAGCGCCGCCATGATAAAGCTGTCCGTGTTTCTCCACAGCGAAGAGGACGGCTACCTGGAAAGCCTGTCATCCACGGCCAAGTTCAGCGGCGGCCGGAAGCTCAGCAAGACAAAGTTAATTGAGGCCATGGTGAGGGCTTTCCGCCAGAGTAATCTGGACGTGCGCGGCGTCAGGACAGATGAGGAGCTGTATAAAAGAGTAACTGCGCAAATGCGTAAATGAGGAAAGGCGTGATTTATTATTCAATCGCAGTTTATATCATGAAGGTAGGCTATATTGCCTGAGATAATACTGGAGGCGAGAAATGAAGAATGAAACGCAAGTTCAACTAGATATCTTGTATGATGGGCCTGCCCTTCGCGATGGTAGTATGAATGTTCGTGACTTGGCTCCAAGTATGTTGGGCATAGGAGCTTTGTTTGAATCCGCGAACCAAGTGTTAAATGGTGAGCGCGCTTCTGTAAATGTAAATGTTAGGGCAACGTCTTCTGGTTCATTCCACATACTCTATGAAGTAATACAATCACAGGGAGCTACACTGACACTTCAGGATGTATTGACTACCGCTGTTAGCATGAAAGAACTGATATTTGGCGGTGCGATAGCATTATTCACAATAGTAAAGTTGTTACGTGGTAAATCTCCAAAAATAGAGAAAATAAATGATAACTTATTTAGGCTGACTATAGGTAAGGAAACGTATGAAGTTCCTCTAGAATGGGTCAGGCTTTATCAAGATATCAATACACGCAGGGCACTTTCTGATGTAGTTAGACCTGTAAAAACGGCCGGAATTGAAAGATTTGAGATACGTGAAAAACGTCATTTATTACAATATGTTACAAAGCAAGAGGTAGAAGCTTTTGATGTACCTGAAGTAAAAGAGCACTTATTAGATGAGGTAAATCGCCGTGCATTTTCAGTGGTAAGCTTGTCATTTAAAGAGGATTATAAATGGCGATTAACTGATGGACAAGCGGTATATTCTGTTTCAATGAAAGACGAAGCATTTCAGAAGAGAGTAGATAAAAATGAAATAGCGTTTGCCAAAGGAGACGTGTTACTGTGTGATTTACATACCATCCAGTGGCAAGTTGAGGATGGAGTCAAAACTGAATATGAAGTTATAAAGGTTGTTAGCCACATGCCAGCAAGGCAACTACGTCTAATTGATTGGGAAAATCAAGTAGAGTAAGACCACATAACTTTATTTCTTCTTTGCTTTCACCAGCGCTGAACCAATCGCTTCCCGCACCGTGCTGACAGGAACTATTTCAATGTCTTTCGCCTTTGGGCTGGTTTTAAGCCCAGCTTTTGGTATCAGGCAGCGCTGGAAGCCCAGACGGGCGGCCTCGGCAATGCGGCGGTCAAGCTGGGAGGCGGCGCGCAGTTCCCCGCTCAGACCTACCTCCCCGATGGCCACCATGCCGGGGTCGACGATGCTGTCGCGGAAGCTGGAGGCAATGGCCAGGGCGATGCCCAGGTCAGCTGCCGGCTCGTTGATTTTCAGGCCACCGGTAACATTAACCATGATATCCTGGTTGCCCAGGCGCAGGCCGAGGCGCTGGGTCAGCACAGCGGTGACCAGCAGCAGGCGATTGAAATCAACGCCATTGGCGGTGCGGCGCGGGTAACCGAAGCTGGTAAAAGTGGTCAGCGCCTGAATCTCCACCAGAAGCGGCCGGCTGCCTTCAATGGTGGAAACCACTACCGAGCCAATCGCCTCACCGGGGCGCTGGGAAATAAAGGCCTGAGAGGGGTTCTCCACCTCAATGAGCCCCTCCTCTTTCATTTCAAAGACGCCAACCTCATTGGTAGAGCCGAAGCGATTTTTCACGCCCCGCAGCAGGCGGTAGGCGCTGAAGGGGTCGCCCTCAAAATAGAGCACCACGTCCACGATATGCTCCAGAATACGCGGCCCGGCGATGGTGCCGTCTTTGGTAACATGGCCGGCGATGAACACCGGCACCGTGTTCTGTTTGGCCCAGCGCATCAGCTGCTGCGTGCACTCCCGGACCTGGGCCACGCTGCCCGGGGTGCTGCCCAGCTCCGGCAGGTGGATGGTCTGTATGGAATCAAGGACCACCAGCCCGGGCGAGAGCTGGTCAAGCTGGTCAATGATGATGCCAAGGTCAGTCTCGGCCAGCAGGTACAGCCCTTCTCCGGTGATGCCAAGCCTTTCCGCTCTGAGCTTTATCTGGTGCTGCGTCTCCTCGCCGGAGACATAAACGGCAGTCCCCAGGTCTTTCGCCAGAGCTGCCGATGCCTGCAGGAGAAGCGTGGACTTGCCGATGCCGGGGTCGCCGCTGATGAGCACCATTGAGCCGGGCACCAGGCCGCCGCCGAGCACACGGTTGAACTCGGTGATGGGCAGAGGAATGCGATTGGCTGATTCAGGGGCAATCCGGGATAGTGGCTGCGGAGCGCTGGCTGGAGAAGAGGGACGTGGTTTACTGGGGGCGACGGCCACCGTCACCTCGGCGAAGCTATTCCATTCCTGACAGTCAGGACAGCGTCCTAACCACTTCAGGCTCTCTCTACCACACTGCTGGCAGACGAAAACGGTACGCCGGTCAGATGATTTGCCCACAGAATGAATTTACCCGATTTTGCCCGATTGCGCAAGAGGGAAAAGAGCGCTAGCCGCCGAAGATGCGGTAGAAAATGGGCGTTTCACCAACGAAGCCGGTGATATAAACTCCGGTGATGATGGCGGTGGTGATGACGCCGGCCACGCACGGCCCCATGGCGAAGGGCAGTATCATGGCCTTTTTATTGACCTGGGTAGCGCATTTCTGGGCAACTTTGGCCGTGGTGGGCACGCAGGATACGGCAGCGATGCCGACCAGCGGATTGAAAGGCTCTTTGGTCACTTTGCGGTAGATAAGGCCACCGGCGATGCCACCGAGTCCGGATAGCGTGAGGGCGATGACGCCGAGGACGAGCAGGATAAGGACCTTGGGGTTCAGTATGATGTCAACGCCGAGCAGGGCGCCTAAGGTGAAGCCAAGGAAGAAGGTGGAACCATACAGAAGAGGGCCGGACAGGAATTCAATGAACCTCAAAACGCCAGCTTCCTTGATGGCCAGGCCGACGAAGAAGGAGGCGAAGAGCGGGGCGGCCACCGGGAAGAGGAGACAGAGGAAGGAGCAGGTGATTACGGCAAAGGCGAATTTGGCACCGGGCGATACCTGAGGTATGGTGCGCCAGTCCATTTCCACAGCCCTGAGTCGCCGCGGGATTATCCTGGCCATGAATGGATAGCCAGCATAGCAGACGCCCAGGTAGACGTAGGCCACAACCGTAATCGGCACAAAAAGGTCTCTGGCCATCATGAGCGAGCCGTAGAGAACCATCGGGCCATCGGCACCACCGACAAGAGCGATGGCAGCCGCCTCATTGGGCAGCAGGCCCATGGCCATGGCGATGGGCAGGGTCAGTATCGTCCCCAGTTCGGCGCAGACGGCGAGAAAGAGGCTCATGAACGGCTTGGCCAGCAGTATGTCAATATCGGTGATGGCGCCAATGCCCATGAAGACAAGGCAGGCAATCAGGCCATTGCTGAAGGTGAAGGTATAAATTGGCTGCAGGAAATCTATTTGCAGGAAGTACATAATCTCTTCGGCATTGCCCGCCAGCGGATTAAGGAAGAGGTTGCCCATCTGCCCGGCCTCGAAAACCATCAGGCCGCCGTTCACCGCCAGCATGCCAATGCCCAGGGGGAGCATAATGAGGGGTTCTAAAACCCTCTTGTAGGAAAGATAGATGAAAAGGAAGCCGACAGCGATAAGGAGCACCCTGCCGCCGGCAATCGCTGGTTCATTCAGGAAGAAGGTGTAAATACCCTGGAAAAACTGCAGTATCAGCATCTATTTCAACCGGTATCAGCCTTCCTTTTTACTGGCTGCGGCGGCAGCGCTTTTGCTGCCTCTCTGGACGACGAGCGCGATGCCTTTGATGATGGTGGCCACGCAGAGCGCAATGACCATCGTAATAGCGTAGGCAATGAAGGCAAAGAGCAATGAATTGAGAACCATATGCCTCTACTCGTACTCAATAATGGCGATGGTGTCGCCAGGCTTCACCGTCTGGTCAGCCGCCACCCCCACTTTGGCAACCTTGCCACCCACTGGAGCCAGAATCGGGTTCTCCATCTTCATTGACTCCAGAATACAGATGATATCGCCTTCGGCCACCGCATCCCCTGCCTTTACGTTCACGCTGATAATTTTACCGGTGATGGGTACCTGTATGTTTTCCTGTGCCATTTTGTATTCCTTTCTCAGAACTGGCAAATTAAAAGGGCGGATGGTTTACCTCTTCTTGCGTTGCCCGCCCTCTTTAAAAATAAGGTGCCTGCGTAATCGCGCATTACTTGTCTTCTCCCATTAAAGCGCCCACAGTAGTAGCCGGCCGAACCACAATCTGGCCTTCTTCCAGGTCAACGGTTACCGTATCGCCAGACTGGAAATTCCCGCGCAGCAGGTCTTCGGACAGCTTGTCCTCCACCATGTCCTGAATGGTTCGCCGCAGCGGGCGGGCACCAAACACCTCATCGTAGCCCTTTTCCCCGAGGAAGTCCTTGGCGGCATCGGTTACCTCCAGCGTGATATCTTTCTCTTTGAGCTGCTGGGTAACCGAGGCTAACATCAAATCGACAATCTGGCGTATCTGCTCTTTAGTCAGGGAGTGGAAGACCACCACTCCGTCAACCCGGTTCAGGAACTCGGGGCGGAAGGTCTTCTTCAGCTCATTGAGCAGGTTGTCCTTCATTTTCTCATAGGTCTGCTCGCGTGTCCTGGCCTTATCCGTGCCCGCAGTGAAGCCGAGCACCGTGCCCTTGCGTATCATCTCGGCGCCGACGTTGCTGGTCATGACGATGATGCTGTTGCGGAAGTCAACCCGCCGGCCTTTGGCGTCGGTCAGGTGCCCGTCATCAAAAATCTGGAGCAGCAGGTTGAAGACATCCGGGTGCGCTTTCTCAATCTCGTCAAGCAGGATACAGCAGTAAGACTTGCGCCTGACGGCCTCGGTCAACTGCCCGCCTTCTTCGTAGCCAACGTATCCCGGAGGGGCACCGACCAGTCGGGAGACGGCGAACTTTTCCATGAATTCGGACATATCCAGTCGGATAAGGGTTTCCTCGCTGCCGAACATGAAATCGGCCAGAGCCCGCACCAGCTCCGTCTTACCCACGCCGGTCGGGCCGAGGAAGATGAAGTTACCGATGGGGCGTCTCGGGTCTTTCAGTCCGGCGCGGGCACGCCGGATGGCTTTGGAGATGGTGCTGATAGCTTCATCCTGACCAATAATGCGGTGGTGAATCACCTCTTCCATGTTAAGGAGCCGGCTGGTTTCATCGCTGGCCAGCTGCACTACAGGTATGCCCGTCCACATGCTCACCACTTCCGAGATGTTTTCCGCGGTGACTAACGGCTTGTCCTGCGTCTTCTCCGCCTGCCACTCCTGTTCCAGTTTGCGAATTTTATCCTCAATCTGCAATTCCTGCTCTCTGAGCTCCGCAGCACGGTCGTACTCCTGAGCGGCCAGGGCCGCATCCTTGTCCTTGCGCTTTATCTCAATGAGCTGTTTGGCTTCCTTCAATGAGATGGGCATGGTATGGAATTTAATCCTCACCCGGGACGCGGCCTCATCAACCAGGTCAATGGCCTTGTCCGGCAGGAAGCGGTCGGGTATGTATCTGGCGGCGAGGGTGGCGGCAGAGTGCAGCGCTTCATCGCTGATTTTCAGCTGGTGATGCTCTTCGTAGCGCTCTTTAATGCCGCGCAGGATAGCCAGCGTCTCTTCAACCGTGGGCTCTTGCACCACCACCGGCTGGAACCGGCGCTCAAGGGCGGCATCACGCTCCACGTATTTCCGGTAATCATCCAGAGTGGTGGCACCGATGCACTGCAGTTCCCCGCGTGCCAGCGATGGTTTCAAAATATTGGCGGCGTCAACCGCCCCCTCGGCGGCACCGGCACCGACCATGGTATGGAACTCGTCAATGAAAAGCACGCAGTTGCCAGCGGTTTTTATTTCCTCAATAACCTTCTTGACCCGCTCCTCAAATTCGCCCCGGTATTTGGTACCGGCCACCAGCGACCCCATGTCAAGGGCCACCAGCCGCCTGTCCTCCAGTGTTTCCGGGACATCGCCGGCGATAATGCGGTGGGCCAGACCTTCAACGATGGCGGTCTTGCCCACGCCCGGCTCACCAATAAGCGCCGGGTTGTTCTTGGTGCGGCGGCTGAGAATCTGGATAACCCGCTCAATCTCCTTTACCCGCCCGATAACCGGGTCCAGCTTGCCGGCGCGGGCGGCCGCAGTCAGGTCAACACCAAGCTGGTCCAGGGCCGGAGTCTTGCTGGTGGTGCGGCCGGCTCTGGCCCGGGGTGTGCCCTGGCTCAGGACCTGTGCCGTTTCAGAACGAGCGCGCTCCAGAGTAACTCCCAGGCTTTCCAGGACACCAGCAGCAACGCCCTCACCCTCGCGCAGCAGGCCCAGGAGGAGGTGTTCGGTGCCGATGTAGTTATGGCCGAGCTGTCTGGCCTCATCTATGGCCAGCTCAATAACACGCTTGGCGCGGGGCGTCAGCCCGGTATCGCTGGTGCTCGGCCTTTCGCCACGACCGCTGATGAATTCCACCGCTGACCGTACCTTGTTCAGGCTGACACCAAGATTGGTCAGTACTTTGGCGGCGACGCCCTCTTCCTCTCGCGCCAGACCAAGGAGGATATGCTCTGTGCCAATATAGCTGTGGTTCATCTGGCGAGCTTCTTCCTGAGCTATAGTCAGCACATGTCGCGCCCGCTCGGAGAATTTTTCAAATCTACTGGACATCTCTCTCCTCAGATGTACTAGCCACTAGTATTTAATTTATAGTGTAAAGCACTGACAAATGAAGGTCAAGAAGCCTCCTGGCAATGGCATATTTTCCACAAGGAATCGCTCCCTCAGTATCGTCTGCGCTGGGGCGTTTCACTTCCGTGTTCGGGATGGGAACGGGTGGGACCACCCCGCTTTAACCACCAGGAGGCTCGTTCCACGCAAACGTTGCCGCATCATTTAATGCCAGATGTAATAATATCATAAGAAAAATAGAAATGCAATCCGTGCCCGGTGCCGCCACGCGCCCAAAGCCACGCTTATTCAATTCAGGTTTTTGTTTGCTTTTAGTTGCGCTCAGATGCTCACCCCCTATGTCCCCCTCTCCAGCCAGTAATAAGAGTGGTCGTCTGCCGATGTTAAAGGCTGGAGAGGGGTCAGGAGTGGGGTGTCAGCCGCCAACCCTATGCAAATAAAACCAAGCACGGAGCCCTACTAAAGTAATGGGCCAAACGGGCTTTGAAAAAATCGTAATAAGCGAAGGAAGTTACAGCTTAACAATCTCTTGACAAAGCAGGATAACAAGTGATAGCTTATGAGCAATGCTGCCACTCAAAGCTGGTCATTCATAGAGCTGCTGCAAAGTGATACAGGATAAATCAAGTTCTAGCTTAAGCTTTTATTGATATTTTAAACTGAGGGGGCCACCGGTGGACATGGAATTAGTACATATCGGCTTTGGGAACATACTGGTAATGAACCGGGTCATTGCCATGGCAGCACCGAACTCCGCACCGACCAAGCGGACCGTACAGGAGGCAAAAGCCCGGGGGCAGCTTGTGGATATGACCAATGGTCGGCGGACCAAGGCTGTTATTTTCATGGATAGTGGCCATATTATCCAGGCGGCACTGGCTCCGGAAACAATCGCCGGCAGGCTCCAGACAAGTCGTACCAGCTCGGGAATCAGGCTGGGGCAAAGCGACGAAAGAGATGAGGCGTAGACAAAGTTCTGCACTCAGCACTCCGAAAAAACCGCTGCTTATCGTTCTCTCCGGCCCTTCTGGAGTTGGTAAAGACGCCCTGCTCCTTCGCCTGAAGGAGCTTAACTATCCTCTGGGATATATCACCACGGTGACCACGCGTTCCCGACGCGCCGGAGAACGCAATCACATTGATTACCATTTCATCACCCCGCAGAAATTCCAGACTATGATAAAACAGGGCGAGCTGCTGGAATACGCCAACGTTTACGGCAACTGGTATGGCGTGCCTAAATCGGCAGTAAACGAGGCACTCAATAATGGCCTGGACACAATCATAAAAGTGGATAGACAGGGTGCGGCCAGTATCAAGAAGATAGTGCCTCAGGCGGTATTTATCTTCCTCATGCCGCCGTCAATGGAAGAACTGGGGCAAAGGCTAAAGCGGCGGCATACGGAATCATCTTTTGACCTGGACTTGCGCATGCAGACCGCGGTGGAAGAAATGAAACAATTATCGCTGTTTGACTACGTTGTCTACAGCCAGCGTAATGAAATCGACCGCGCGGTGCGGGATATTGCCGCCATCATCACCGCGGAGAAATGCCGGACCGTACCGCGGGAGATTGACCTGAAGTAAGTTCAGGAATTCTCTTCTGGTGAATCATCCTCTGTAGGTTCTGGTTCAGCTTGCTCCGGTGCTGACGGTTCACCTTCCGGTGGCTCTGTTTTTATATTCCGCTGCCACCATGCCTTTAAGCGGGAGAGTATCTGCTTTTCATAGCCCTGTGAGCTTGGCTCGTAGTAGCGGCTACCCTGAAGGCGGCTTGGCAGGTTCTGTTGCTCCACAAAATGGTCGGGGTAATTATGGGCGTACTTGTAGCCTTTGCCATACCCCATGTCCTCCATGAGCGGTGTCACCGGGTTGCGCAGGTGCAGCGGCACCGATTCGCTGGAACCCTGGGTAACCTCCTTATGGGCGCGTGAGTACGCTTCATACAGGGAATTGCTCTTCGGGGCGGTGGCCAGGTAGACCACCGCTTCCGCCAGCGACAGGTTGCCTTCAGGCAGGCCGATGAAATGGACCGCCTGCTGTGCCGCCATGGCGATGACGAGGGCCTGGGGGTCGGCCATGCCGACATCCTCCGAGGCGAACCGGACCAGACGGCGGGCAATGTAGAGTGGGTCTTCACCGGCATCCAGCATTCTGGCCAGCCAGTACAGCGAGGCGTCCGGGTCAGAGCCACGCATGGACTTGTGCAGGGCGGAGATAAGGTCGTAGTGCTGGTCGCCGTTTTTATCGTACTGCAGAGCACGGTGCTGGAGGGCGTCCTCAATGGTGGGCAGGGTGATAAGGCGCTTCCCCTGCTCATCAGGAGGTGTGCTGAGCGCCGCTATCTCCAGAGTATTGAGTGCGATGCGGGCGTCATGATTGGACAGGGTGATAAGGCTGCCGAGCGCTTCCGGGGCGACCTCTACGTTCAGATGTCCCAGGCCGCGCAGGGTGTCTTTGAGGGCTCTGGTGAGGATAACCTGGATTTGCTCATCGTTGAGGGGCCTCAGGGGCATGACGCGGCTGCGGGAGAGCAGGGGGGAAGTTACCTCAAAAGACGGGTTCTCCGTGGTGGCGCCGATGAGCGTAATGGTGCCATCTTCAACATAGGGCAGCACCGCATCCTGCTGCGTTTTATTGAAGCGGTGTATCTCGTCGATGAAGAGGATGGTTTTCTGCATGTTCATCTGATAGCGCCCCTTGGCCTCTTCAATGATGCGGCGCAGGTCATTGACGCTGGCGCTGACGGCGCTGATGGGGCAGAAGTTGGCGCCGGTCATGTTGGCCAGGATATAGGCCAGAGTGGTCTTGCCGCTGCCCGGCGGCCCCCAGAGAATCATTGACGGTATCTTGCCGCTTTCCACAGCTTTGCGCAGCACGCGGCCCGGGCCGATGATGTGCTCCTGCCCGACGAAGGTGTTAAGGCTGGTCGGGCGCATGCGAGTGGCCAGAGGCGCCTCCTGGGCCTGCAATTGCTCCGCCTGCTTTTCAAACATGTCCATGCTCATCATGCACCTCCCCTTTCTACCTC
>VGOH01000019.1 GCA_016875955.1 Chloroflexota bacterium | reverse complement strand
GACGATGACGCCTTCGGCAAACCTTTTGCCACCGAAGTCGCTGATTTCGCTGGCGGCCAGAGCGGCCGGGAATATAGCCACTGCGGGATGGGCAGAGGACTCATTATGCAGGTCGTCCAGCTCCAGCGAGTGGGCCGATGTGCCATTAGCCAGGGCCGCATACTGGGGAGGGGCTCTCAGGTCAGTCCCGATAACCACCGCGCCTTGCGGACTCAACCCGATATCCTTGACGAGGCGGTACACCGTCTGGCTTGACTCAACGAGGGAACCCCGGCTGGCGATGCCGATGAAATCCAGAAAATGATATTTGACTCTATCAATTACCTCTGCAGAGAGGTTTTGATACTTCACGCCGTTACAAAACTCTACCAGCTCCCCGGTGATACCCATCTTTGGCCTGCCCCCATCACTTTTGAGCCGATTTCTTTTTCTCCGGCAGCTTTTTCAGTCCCAGCAACTCACGCGCTTCATCGGGTGTAGCTATCTTCCGCCCGAGGTCAGCGCCGATTCTGGCTACCCTGGTGACAAGTTCGGCGTTGCTCTTGGCCAGGACTCCCCGGCTGTAATATATATTATCCTCAAAGCCTACCCGGGCGTGGCCGCCAAGAAGAATCGACTGGATGACCGCCGGCAACTGGTCAGCACCGACGGCCAGGGTCATGAACATTGCATCCGGGGGAAGCTGGTCAACCAGGTGCATCATGGTCCTCGGCGTATAGGGGGTGGCATTCTGCGCCGTCCTCTGCATGCCCAGAGGAAAGTCAATCCAGTAAGGTTTGGGGAGCGGGAAATTTTCCACGAAATATTTGACTTCCACGGCCAAACTGCCCAGCCCGCCGTGCAGCTCAAACTCGGGTTTGATATCTTTTTCAATTAACGCCTTGAGCATCCTTTCGCCGAAAGAACGCGTCCAGGGCCGGATAACTTCTTTGCCAGCGCGCATGAAGACGCCAATGCCGACGTTGAAGGATACCATCTCCGGCCTGGCCTCAAGGACCCTGAATCCGTCCTCAATGCTGGCGCCCTCTTCCCGTCCCGGGGAAGTGCTGAATTCAAGAATAACATCGCAGTTCTTGCTTCTTATTAAGCGGGCGATTTCACTGAAGACTTTGGGGTCGGTGGTGGCCAGGCCCTCTTTATTGCGGGCGTGAATGTGGACCATAGCCGCGCCTTCATTCCAGGAACGATATGCTTCTTCGGCAAGTTCTTCAGGACTGGTCGGGATGTTGGGGTTTGCCTCCTTGGTCAGAAAACTGCCACAGAGGGCGGCACAGATAATAAGTTTATCGGTAGCTATCATATTTCCCTCCCTATGATATTTTACCAGAAGGTTAATCTCGACTATATAATGCCCATATCAGACCTTGTCTTTTTTCTCCTCTTCCTCGATTCTCATCAGAGCTGCCAGCCCGGTCCCGAAAGTCGGCGCGCCACCCGGTATTATAGTCGTTTCAATAGCTTCCAGGAGCTCCTGTTTGGTGGCGCCAAGTTCCAGCGCCCTCTTGGCGTGCAGATACACGGCGTTTTCTCGCCCCCTGAAGGCGAGAATAGCTATGGCGATGAGCTCCCGGGTCTTGGCAGGCAGGGCCTTGCCGTCGGTCAGCCCCCTTTCATAGAGCTCGTCATAAGATGCCATGAAATCGACGTCTTTATCAATCATGTAAGCCCATGTCGGCTGCAGGTAACCCCTTTCTTTCTTCATCTTCCGCATAAGCTTTTGCTTTTTCGCCTGTTTGTTCTCGTCGACCATTTTATATCTCCTGTTTCTTCGGTTCTTAAAGTTCGATTTCCTCCCCTTTAACGATAACCATTCCGGGTGCGACGACGAACTCGGTCAGGAACTCGTCTGGCCGAGCGCTCTGCCATTGTCCGGCGGCTCTCAGGACGGAGGCCAGGTCATCAAACCAGAACATTTCATAGCCATAAATATCAAATTCAGCAACCGTTCCGCCGGCGGGGGGATATTTGTGGGCAACCTTATTTATGGTATATTTTCTGGCCTCGGGAAGCATTTTATCTTTTGCCCATGTAGTATGCTTTTCTCGCCATACCCGGTATACCTTATCCGGGTCAACGCCGGACTTGAGGCTGAATATTGATGCCAGCTTGACCAAGTTTGCTACCTTTCCGCAATGGCCTGCCACCTCTTCTTCCCGGGAGATGAACCTTTTCGCGGGAGTAATGCGCCTGACATGGGGCTCATCCGGCTTGGCATTTTGAACTCGTCCCACAGCTCTTTGCGCCGACTCCATGTCATCAAACCAGAACTCGGCAAAACCCCAGATATATTCCACAGGAACGTCCCCAAATCTATGGACTACTCTATTTATATGGTACTTCCTCACTTCCGGGAGCGTTAGATTTTTGGCATATGTAGCATGTTCACCACGCCAGTACTCGTATGCTTCATCGGGGTCAATGCCTGGCTTGAGGCCAAATATGGCATTGAATTTATATTTCGGCACTGTTTGCCCTCCGCCGGCTTATGTTATACCCCATGTCTGGTTGCTGATAATATCAGTTCTAAATACCTTAATCTTAATGAATAGCGTGATTTTAATCAACCGAAGCGCTTGGGATTCCATGTAAACGATGTTACAATATTAGCACCATTTGATGATGCCGGAATAATCCAATAAGGGAGTGATGAAATGTCAGAACATGTACCGACATACGATGAGGCGCTGTCTGTTCTTAAAGAATTCGTCAAGAGCGACAGCTTGCTGAAACATTCTTATTCGGTTGAGGGGGTGATGCGCCACATGGCCCGCAAGACAGGTGCAGATGAGGAGAAATGGGCTATCATCGGGCTGGTGCATGACATAGATTATGAGATGTTTCCCGAGCAGCATTGTGCCAAGGCACAGCAAATACTGCGAGAAAAGGGCTGGCCGGAAGAATATGTGCGCGCAGTGGCCTCCCACGGCTGGGGCCTGTGCAATGATATCGAGCCCCGGACTGACCTGGAAAAAGTCCTTTATGCTGTTGAGGAGCTGACCGGTCTGGTGACGGCGGTAGCTATCATCCGGCCCTCAAAGAGTGTTGCAGACCTGGAGGCCAAATCGGTGATGAAAAAATGGAAGGACAGGTCTTTTGCTGCCGGCGTGAACAGGCCGGTCATTGAAAAGGGTGCCGGGATGCTGGGGGTGGAGATAAGAGACCTGGTAGACGATGTCATTCTGGGTATGCGGGACGTGGCCGATAAGATAGGACTGTGAGGGGATAAGTCTTTAGCAGTAAAGCCACCGCTAAACTGGCCTACACCTTATTCACGATATTCTGCGGGTGACCGGAAAAGAAAGCCGCGATATTGTCCACAGCGATTTTCAGGATGTTGGCCTGGGCCCTGGCCGTGTTGGCACCGACATGAGGAGTCAGCACAGCGTTCTCTATGCCTAGGAAGGGGTCGTTCTGGCTGATTGGCTCCTCATCAAAAACGTCCAGGCCGGCGGCTGCCAGCCTCCCCTCCCGGAGCAATTGTGCCAGGGCTGAGTTATCCACCAGCTCGGCGCGGGCGGTATTCACCAAGATGGCACCCCGTTTCATGCGTTGCAGCAGGTCTCTGGCGATCATCTTTTCCGTTTCCGGCGTATGCATCACGTGCAGGGTGACTATATCCGATTGCTGAAAAAGCTCCTCAAGAGCGACGAACTCCACGCCGTGCCGACGCGCCCGTTCCGGGGTGGGGTGTCTGGTCCAGCACAGGACACGCATGCCGAAGGCCTGCGCCAGGCGGGCAACTTCGGCACCGATGCCGCCCAATCCAAGCACGCCCAGTATCTTGCCGTCTAATTCGGCGGTGAAATCACCTTTCTCATATATACCCCGGTGCATCTGGCTGTTGAACTGGGCGATGCGTTTGGCACAGCTGAGCATGAGGGCCATGGCATGTGTCGCCACCTCACGGTCGGCATAATGAGGAGTATTGGCTACGGCTATCCCCAGGCTGCTGGCCACGGACAGGTCAACGAATTTTCGCGGGGCGGCGCCCAGGAAGGAGATAATTTTCAGCTTGGGACAGGATTTGAGCACTTCGGGGGGCAGGTCCCAGTTTAAGATGATGCCATCAGCGTCCTTGACCCGCTGCAGATAGCCTGCCGACGTTGGGGCACGGTCATTGAACCAGACAAAATGTCCCAGCGCTTTGAGCTTGGCTTCTGACTCGGGTGTCAGCAGCTCCAGTATCTCAGCCGTCCCGTCGGGACACACAATTTTCACCAGGTCTCGTCTCACCTTGCCGAAATGTCACCCGCTATTTGGGTTTAAGCCCGGCTATTATCGGCTTGATGGTATCAAGGGCTTTATCTGCCTCTTCAATGGTGATGACGCAGGGGGGACAGATGAACATCCGGTTGCCCCGCCAGCCAATGACTCGCGTGAAGATACCCGCCGCAAACAGGTCCTGCCATAGCTTGTCTTTCATCGCCTGGTCAATCGGCTCTTTGGTCTTCTTATCCTTGACCAGCTCCAGTGCCTGAAAAACACCCCGACCGTCAGCATAGCCGACGCAGGGCAGAGGCACGAATTCGGCTTCCAGGCGCTGTTTGATGTGCTTGCCGACTTTGGCCGCGTTTTCAGCAACCTTGTCTCTCACATAGATATCCAGGGCCGCGGAGGAGGCTGCCGCGGCGATGGGGTGCCCGCTGTAGGTGAAGCCGTGCGACATCATGCTGTCCTTCAGCACGTCGTAGACTTTGTCATTGAGCGCCACGGCAGCGAATGGCAGCGCCGAGTTGACAATCCCCTTGGCCATGGTCATCATGTCGCCTATGACACCCCAGTGCTCGCAGGCAAACATCTTGCCCGAACGGGCAAAGCCGGACATAACCTCATCAACGATGAGCAGGATATCGTACTTTTTGCAGAGCTCGGCCACCTGAGGCCACCAACCCGGCGGCGGCTCAATCACCCCCCCGGCCCCCATTATGGATTCCGCAATAAAGGCGGCGATGCTCTCCGGCCCTTCCGCCTGAATCACGGACTCCAGATAATCAATGCTTGCTTGACAGCAGTCGGGGACATCGCCGAACATGCAGCGGTAGCTGTACGGCGGGGGCACGTGGACAAAGCCCGGGGCCACCGGACCGAACGGGTTCTGGTTGGCGCCGCGCCCCAGCCCGGTCAGGTTTGTCGATATTCCGGCCGAGCCATGGTAAGAAGCATACAGGCTGATGATTTTATATTTGCCGGCTAAGCCTTTCCGGCTCCAGTAAAAGCGGGCCAGTTTCACCGCTGAATCTACCGCCTCGCCGCCGCCCGAGGTATAGTGAAAGTGGTTCAGGTCCCCCGGAGTCAGTTTGGCGAGCTTCTGGCTCACTTCCACGATATACGGATTGGTCATGCCGAAGAAAGTGGTCACGAAATCTATCTCGTTCATGGCTCTGGTCACGGCGTCGATGATTTCCTGTCGCCGATGTCCCAGGTTGACGCATATCAGCTGCGATGATAGGTCAATATATTTTTTCCCCTCGGTGTCCACCAGATAGATGCCGTGAGCTTTTTCCATGACTATGCCGATATTACGGCCAACATTGTACATGCCATGCACCACGTGCTCGGCGTCAGCCTTGAGCAGTTCCTGTGTCCTTTTACTAACCATTTCTGTTCTCCTTGTTTTAGATTGACTATATTGATGACTTATTTAAGTCATGGGCACTACCGTCCACAGGTCGCAGGCACCGGTATAACCGACGAGTTCGTTCTGCGTCTTTCTGCCGGAAGCGACCTCCAGCATCAATTCAAACAATTCCTGGCCAACACTCCTGACATCGGTGATGGTTCTCTCAATATCCACCAGATAGTCCAGTATATCAGAATATTGAGCGAAGTGGTCCTTCTTGGCGGTTATTTTGATGACCGGCACAAAGGGAAAGCCATAGGGGACGGCGCATTCAGTTGAATAGGTGATGATATTGCAGCCGGCGGCGGCCAGTCCGGTCAATGACGGCAGGTCATGGCCCGGGGTGTCAATGAAAAACAGCCCCTGGCATTTGGGCACCTCCCCATACCCCACCACCTCCATCAGGGGCTTTGTCCCGCCCTTGCGAACGTCGCCGACAGACTTTTCCTCAATAGAACTCAGCCCTTCCGTAATATTTTGCGGGTCGGGGTTAGAGCCAAAAAAGTCGTAGCCGCTGGCGGTGAGCCTTTTCTCATAATCACGGACTACCTTCAGCATCTTCCGCTTTACTTCGTCATTCACGGCCCTGACGGCGACAACCTGCTCGGCGCCGATAACCTCCGGCGTTTCACTGAAGCCGCCACTACCCCCGTTCTCAATAACAAAATCAAGCGCCGTACCCTGTGCCGCATTGGTGACTATGCCGGAGAGGGGAGTTGAGCCGCCACATTCAACGCCATGTCGCAGCAATGATACCGGCAAAGGCTCTCTCTTTATGCGGGAGGCGTCGCTGGCCATTTTCTGGGCGAGGCTCATGCCTCTGGACACAGCGGCGCGTACCCCGCCCGGCTGATGGATGGTACAGATATCAACCGGCTTGCCCGATTCGGCAATGCCCTGGGCAACGGTATCGGGGGCAATGCCGGGGTGTTCACAGCCAGCGCTCACCACGAGCACGCCCGCCAGGTTGGGATTCCTGCCCAGGTTGATGAGGGTGCGGGTTACCACTTCTTTGTCCGGGGAAACCAGAGAGCAGTTCTCTCTATGTGTGAAAGGAACGCAGCCGGCCACCTCTCTGGCAATCCAGTTGGCCGCATCCGATGTGCAGACGCCGTTGGAGATGATGCCTATGTAGTTACGCGTCCCGGCCAGGCCGCCTTTTCTGGGATAACCGGAAAACTCCATTTACTTTCCCTGCCTTTTCGCCTTCAGCCGAAGGCCGGTCATATTGTGAGTGTGGACATGCCGCCCCGGTTCAATACCCTGAGTGGCTTTCCCGATGACCACGCCGTCTTTTATTATCTTTTCCCCGGCATCTATGCGCCTGACGCTGAATTTATGCTGATAAGGAATGGGCTCGGTTATCTTGACCCGGGCCTCCAGGCCGTGTATCTTTACTTCTACCCCTGTTTTAAGGTCTGCCAGGGCGACGCCGATATTATCCTTGGGCTTTAATACTACGGCTTCTATCATCTGCTCTTTCCGTTGTTCTTTGCTGTATTCAAGTTATCTTTGGGCTCAACCACTTTAGCACGTCATGCCGGATTTAGCTAATCCACCCAGCCCCGTCTTTGACAGGCAGGCGTCGGTTGGTCTGCCCGTTTTCGGGTCCCAGCCCATAGCTTGGCGGTATTCCCTGGTCAGAGTATCAATGTCTATGGTTATCCCTTCCAGTGGCCCGCTGCTCTGCGGCGGTATGCCGGCCATTCTATCGGGCAGGCGGACATCGGCCGGCGTTATGCCCTCGCGGACGTTGAAGAGCTGCCTGAGCGTCTGGATTCTGGTGCCGGTGGCTATAGCTTCAGCCACGGTCATATCCCAGCCGGTGACGGCATTGATAAGCTCGATTAGCGGATAACAGCCGGAGAACACCACCGGCATCAGGCACACTCCAGCGCTGGCACCGACCTGCCAGTAGTTGACATTGGCCGCCGCGGCCGGGCCTTTGCCGGTATACTGGTATTTCTCAAATCCGGAAGACTGGAGCTCTTTATACGGGCCGGCGGCGGCGTTGACATCGCACCTGGTGTAGGGGGCGGCGGCGGTATGCCGTCCCGGCGTCGGGTCAGCCACAAATCCGGTACCGCGTCCCGGGAAAAAGGTGGCATTATGCAGGCCGGGCTCCTGTCCGCCCACATGCATGGCGAACTTTTCCGCCCCTCTACCGATTTTCCTGGCGGCCACCCTCACCCCGTCGGCGAGCACATCGCCAAAACCCTCGCGTCGTTCCATCTTTTCGGTCATGGCTATCATAGCTTTTGAGTTACCCCATGTCAAATCTATGCCGCCGGTGTCCGCCTTGGTGATGAGCCCGTGCTCATAGCACTCCATGGCAAAGGCGAGCACGCTGCCCGCCGATATGGTGTCCAGTCCGCTGCGGTTGCACATATCGTTCAGTTTGAAGATGGCATCAAGGTCATCGTTCAGGCACATGTTGCCGAAAGCGGCCACGGTCTCATATTCCGGTTTGTGTGTCTCAGCGACCGGGTATTTCCCGGAAGGCACGGTGGTAATGCCGCCGCAGCGGATGGGGCAGCTGAAGCAGCCGTATTTTTTCGTCTCGTAAACGATGACGTTATCACCACCTATTTTCTCAACGGTGGGGAAGGACTCAGCGCCGGTGAGCCGCCAGTTCTTCACTGGGCTCACCCCCGAGCCGACCACGGCTACCGTATTGCCGCAGGTGCCGTATTTGATTAATCCCTGGATGAAACCCACTTCTTTCATTTTCCGGGTGAATTCCTGGCTCAGCTTCTTTATGGTGGCGCTATCGGTGGCAGCGACCTTGCCTTTTCCCCTCACCACAATCGCCTTGAGTCGCTTGGAGCCCATGACGGCGCCGACGCCGGAGCGGCCCGCATACCGCCCTTTATCGTTGCAGACGCCGCTAATCAGCGAAAGTTTTTCCGAGGCGGGGCCAATGCAGGCAACGCGGACTCTGGGGTCGCCGATTTCTTTCGCCAGGGCTTCTTCGGTCTCAATAGCATCTTTGCCCCAGAGATGGGCGGCGTTCCTTATTTCAATGCCGGCGTTGGTGACCATCAGGTATGATGGCTTGGGCGCTATCCCCGAGATGAAAAGCGCATCCCAGCCGGCAAATTTAAGTTCGGGGCCAAAGAAACCGCCCGAGTTGGCGTCACCCCAGCCGCCGGTCAGCGGCGATTTGCATACCACCACATAGCGACCACCGGTCGGCACCGGTGTGCCGGTCAGGGGGCCGGTGACAAATCCGAGTATATTTTCCGGTCCCAGCGGGTCAATGCCACCTTTCTGGCGTTCAAACAGTATGCGGGCGCCCAGGCCATGCCCGCCGATGAAATCCCTGGCCAGTTTTTCGTCCAGTGCCTGTTCCTTGATTTCTCCCTTGGATAGATTGACAAAACCGATTTTGCCTGCATAACCTCCAGCCACTTGAAACCTCCTTCTAATAGATTTTCACTCCATATTATTATCAAATTTGATAAGCTAAGTCCAGACAGGGGGCGGGATGCCCTCTATATCGCTGACTACGTCAATTACAGCAGGTTTATCTGAGGCAAGGAACTCATGAAATGCCGCTTTTAACTCATCGGGCTTTCTCACCCGTATGCCGGCGCAGCCCATGGCTCTGGCTATCCTGGAAAAGTCAACATCGGTATACTGCCATATCCCATCGGAGTTGCCACCGCCGCTGGCGTAGGCCCTTTCTGCTCCCTTCTTCACCTGGTTCATGGAACGGTTATTATTCACTATGGTCAAGACATTTATACCACATCGGCGGGCGGTCTCCAGCTCCGCCAAATGATACCAGAACCCCCCATCCCCGGTAAAGCATATCACGGGCCGGTCAGGCGAAGCACATTTGGCTCCGAGCGCGGCGGGAAAGCCCCACCCCAGCGAGCCAGCGCACCGTATATAGCTCTGTCCGGGGTGTTTTAAATCTATCATGGTCCCCGACCAGATTGCCGAATGTCCGGTGTCTGAAATCAGGATGGCATCTTCAGGCAGGAAATCCGTAATCTCCCGGCACAGGCGCTCCGGCCTGATAGGTATGGCGTCGGAGTGGTACATTTTATTAATCTGGCCTTTCCATTCTTCCTTTAGCTGTTTTATGCGCTGCAGCCAGTCCGCCCTCTGCTTAAAAGGTTCCGTTGCCTCAATCAGGCGACGTAGCGTCACTTTAGCGTCCCCGGAAAGGCCCACCTTGGTCGGGTAACTTCGGCCCAGTTCTGAAGGCGCTATGTCTATCTGTATAACAGGGGTGCCGGGAAGGGGAACCTTCCAGTCATTGGTGACCTGGCTGCCGGTGCGGCTGCCGATGAATATTACCAGGTCGGCTTCCAGAACGGCCCGGTTGGCGCACTGGGCGGAATACGACCCGACGACGCCAATGGCAAGGGGATGGTCATCCGGTATGGTTCCCTTGCCGTTCAGCGAGGTTGCCACGGGGATGGAGAGCCTTTCTGCCAGCTCGACAAACTCAGCGCCGGCTTGAGAGGCTCTGGCTCCTCCGCCAGCCACCATAATCGGCCTTTTTGACTGACGGAGCACCGCCACTGCTTTGAGAACCAGTTCCTGCTCAGGCTCTGGCCTGAAGGCAGGGTAGTGGCTGAATTGCTCCTCGATTACAACCTCTAGGTCAGCCTTTTGCTCCATGATTACTTCACCCCTGATGCCCTGAAATTCAAGGTGAACCGGTCCCGGCGGCCCGGAAACCGCCTCCCGGAAAGCCTGGCGAAGGAGCAGGGGCAGTTGTTCCACGGTATCAACGGTGGCGTTGAACTTGGTGACGGCGTCAAACATGCCTTTATGTTCGATTTCCTGATAGGCGTGCCGGTATCGGTATAGAGACCTTCGTCGTCCGGTGATAGCAATTACCGGGGACAGACCAAGATAGGCGTCCTGGAGTCCTGCCGCCATATTGGCGGCGCCGACGGACTGCGCCAGGCAAATCCCTGGTCGGCGCGAGGTGCGGGCGTACCCGTCCGCCATGTAGGCCGCCGCCTTTTCACCGTGGGTCAATATCCGCTTTATACCCCGTTTTTCCATCTCCATCAGGCCTTCGTGGAGTATGGCCGGAACAAAGAAAACATGCGTCACGCCATAGCCTTTAAAAATATCGGCGATATATTGTGCCCCGCTCATCGTGGCCATGTGAGTTTCTCTCCTTTAAATTTGCCTAAAAGAGTGTCACCGTTATTGCGACCGCCTTTTTGACAATTGGTGCCGGGCGGTGAGCTGCCTTTCCCTGACCGCTGGATTGGCGTAGTCGGGAAGCAGTATCGGCGACACGCGGTCGGTGACGATGCCCGCTTTCTCCATCTCCCGCTGATAGTCTTTGACGTGCTGCAAAGACAGCCGGCCATCTTTGGCCTTCTCCCTGGCATATTCTGCCGCATTCTCCCCGGCAATGCGCCCGAAGACGAGGACATCTAAAAGGGAATTGCCCAGCAGGCGGTTCTCGCCATGCACGCCGCCGCTGACCTCCCCAGCGAGGAAAAGGCCCGGTATGGACGTCTCCCCTCTGGCATTATATTCCAGCCCGCCATTCTGGTAGTGGAGTGTCGGGTAAACCAGCATCGGCTCCCTGGCAATGTTAATGCCAAAGCGCTTATAGATGATGAACTTGCCCAGGAACTCTCTCTCCACCGTGCCCTCGCCCATCAATATGTCTATCATGGGGGAGTCCAGCCATACGCCGAGCTTACCCGTGGGCGTGGGCACGCCCTTTCCCCTCTCCAGACATTCCCGGATAAAGGCCGATGATTCCACGTCCCTGGGCTCGCGCTCATAGACGAACTGCTCACCATCAATGTTCACCACATTGGCCCCCGCCCCGCGGAACTTTTCCGTGATGAGGATGCCCTCAACCTGCTCCGGGTAGACCACGCCGGTGGGGTGGTACTGGACGGTATGCAGTAGCTTCAGCTTCACGCCGGCCCGGTAGCCCAGCACAATGCCGTCGGCGGTGGCCCCGTAGTGGTTGGTGGTCATGAACCCCTGGATATGCAGTCGGCCGCAGCCGCCGGTGGCCAGGATGGTGGCTTTAGCTTTAACCACAAGGTATTCTTCAGTCTCCAGGTTGTAGAGTACGGCGCCGGCGCAGTGCCCGTGTTCGTTCAATATAAGCTCGATGGCGGGGGAAAACTCCAGGACGGCGATGTTCTTTTGGTTGCGGGCCTCGTCACGGATGGTGCGCATAATCTCGGCGCCGGTGATATCGGCGCAGGAATGCATCCGCTTCCGGCTGGTGCCGCCACCGTGCAGGCTTTGCAGTCTCCCGTCGGGGAATTTAGAGAACATCACCCCCAGCCCTTCCAGCCACTGGATTACGTCCGGTGCTTCGCTCACCAGCTTTTGCACCAGCTCCGGCTCATTTTTGAAGTGCCCAGCCCCCACCGTGTCCAGGTAGTGCATACAGGCCGAGTCTTTCTCCGGCTTGGAGGCCGCCTGGATGCCGCCTTCCGCCATCATGGTATTGGCGTCGCCGTGGCGCAGCTTCGTCGCTATTATAATCTTCACCCCGTGCTGCTCGGCCAGTATCGCCGCCGCCGTGCCGGCACCACCACCACCGATTATCAGCACATCGGCATCAATATCCACGCGGGACAGGTCAATCTGGTCGGGGTTCAACCGACTCCGTGCCTCAAGCAGGTCGGCAAATTCGTGGGCAATTTTGTAGCCCTTGCTCGGCCCCACCTTCAGCTCCCGCCGCCCTTCGTCTTTATAATCGGGATGGTACTTCTTCAGTATCGCCTCGGCCTCATCCAGGG